>NZ_JBATLB010000024.1:0-45644 GCF_049669965.1 Muriicola sp.
CTCCCTCAACGCTCCGCAATAGGATTACCTCACCTCGTTCGGTGTCCCCTCAACGCTCCGCAAAGGATTACCTCACGTCCTTCGGTGTTCCCTCAACGCTCCACTAGGATTACCTCACTACTCTCGGTGCTCCCTCAACGCTCCGCAATAGGATTACCTCACCTCCGTTCGGTGTTCCCTCAACGCTCCGCTAGGATTACCTCACCTCCGTTCGGTGTTCCCTCAACGCTCCGCGTTGAAAACCAAAAAAAGGAAGACTTCGCTTTATTTCAAAAAAGAAGCGAGCTTCATTTTTGAAACTCGCTTTTCTTCTACTCTTTTTTTGGTTTATGAGTGACCGCGGAGGGATTCGAACCCCCAACCCTCAGAGCCGAAATCTGATATTCTATCCAGTTGAACTACGCAGCCATTTGTTATTCCTTTTCTTAGCGAGCGCAATTTACGCAAAAAGAACTTTCTGGTGCCAATAAAATACTCGCAACGGATATCTTTTGCCCGCATTTAATACTCTTTCCAAAGTCGTCTGTCCCCTAATCTTGCTAAATTGAGGCGTAAGCCTTTCCACTGCTCTTCCGATTTACGTAAAGCGGCCTCCATGACCCCTTTATTATTGATGGCATCCATCCGGGAAACCCGCCCAATGGCATTATCCGGAGCTACAGGTTCGGAGAGACTCCGGTACTGAGTAATCCGTTTTTCGGTTCTTCCAATAGCAGTCTCAACCAATTTCCTGAGTTCAGGAGTATCCACTAACCAGGTATTAGTTTAGGTTCTTTCGTACGATATTCGATATGGTCTTCCCATCTGCCTGGCCTGCCAGCTCTTTGGAAACTAGGCCCATTACCTTGCCCATATCCTTCATCCCACTTGCCCCAACTTTGTTTATAGTTGCCATTACAACCTTTTCAACTGCCTCTTCACTGAGTTGTTCCGGTAAGAATTTTTCAATGACGGCGATCTGTGATAGTTCTGTTGCTGCAAGATCTTCCCTGCCCTGTTCTATAAAAATGGCCGCGCTGTCTTTCCGTTGCTTTACCAATCGCTGTACCATTTTTACCTCGTCTTCTTCAGACAAAGTAATGGCACCACCTTTTTCTGTTTGTGCCATTAACAATGCCGATTTAATGGCCCGTAGCGATTCTAACGCCACTGTATCCTTGGCCTTCATGGCAGACTTCATTTCGTGCATTACCTTATCTTGTAAGCTCATAGCTTCTAATTTTAACCTCACGAAGATAAAAAAATAAACCCGAAACGATGAGGATCGACTCGGGTTTTGGCTAGGTTAAAAACCGTACAAAAAAACTAACTAATCTACATTATCATGCAAAAAAGAATTGTTAGAACGCAATTGTATCTCATCATTGCTATCCTCCCCTAATGTTGTTCTGGATACCTTTCCTTCCCTGGGATTTTCGTTTAAATTGATCCCCTGACGCTTATATGCTGGCTCCTTCTCTATCTCTTCGATATGGCTAAGGCTATTCTGAAACTTATAGTTGAAGTCTTTTAATTTTCTCCTTCTTTCATCAGCTCTTGCCTTCAGCAATTCTTCGATTGGTGAACTCATTGGATCTATTTCTCCTTGTCCATTCCCCTCACTAGCCTTTTCAAAGGCACTCACTGTTTTCTGCTCAAAGATCAGTTCCTCTTCTACAATCTTCGGATCATAGTCTTCTGCCTTAGAACGGGCACCTGTCAATTGGGATTCCAGATCCATATAATCGTCCAAACTATAGCGTGTTTCACCCTCCTTATTGTATTCCAGCACCGGGATAACTTCTATATGTTCAGTGACATCCATGTCATTGATCTCCTCATCCAGAGAAAAAGTGATTACATGTTCTTTCTCGTCTTCTACCTCATCTTCTATCACATCATTCTGCGTAATAGGCATATCGAATCTAAAAGCGATCTGTTCTTTTTTGTCGTCTTTGTTCGATAGGGTCACCGGATCTACAACTTCAATATCGAAAAGAGCATTTTTGGAATCAAGGATCACAAAATCGTTCTCATTGATATCAGTGGCCACCACTTCATCGTAGAAAACATTGAAATTTCGGATAAAATTGGTGGTAGGGATCAGATCCATTTCATCTTCAATCTCCAGGGTGTGTTTCACAATGGGCTCAAAGTCTTCCTCTTCTTCCTCCAACTCATATACCACAGCAGGAGTCTCAGTTAGGTTGTGAACTGCTTTTTGCTCATCCTCCAGGGTATGGATAATCTTCTTTGATTCCGTGTTGACGATCTCATCTTGTTGATCCACATTAAAACCCGTAGCTATCACAGTAACCGCAATGGCTTCCCCCAGTGCCTCATCTTCCCCAACACCCATAATGATGTTAGCACCATGACCCGCTTCTATCTGAATATGATCATTGATCTCCCCTATCTCATCGATAGTGATCTCCTTAGTACCAGAAACAATCAGCAGAAGTACATTCTTAGCTCCTGTTATCTTGTTGTCATTCAATAAGGGTGAATCTAGTGCCGTCATAATAGCTTCTGTGGCTCTTGAAGAACCCGATGCCATGGAAGATCCCATGATGGCCGTTCCACTATTGGAAAGCACCGTCTTGGCATCTCGTAAATCTATATTTTGTGTGTAGTGATGCGTAATAACCTCTGCAATACCCCTGGCTGCTGTGGCAAGTACTTCATCTGCTTTAGAGAATCCCGCTTTAAACCCAAGGTTTCCATACACCTCGCGTAGTTTGTTATTGTTGATAATGATAAGGGAATCTACATGATCTCTAAGGCGTTCTATCCCTTTTTGAGCTTGTTGACAGCGCATTTTCCCTTCAAACTGAAAAGGCATGGTTACAATTCCAACGGTTAGAATATCCATTTCCTTAGCCAGTTTTGCAATAACAGGAGCCGCACCAGTACCTGTGCCCCCGCCCATTCCGGCTGTGATAAAGATCATTTTTGTAGTAGTATCGAGCATGGTTTTAATTTCTTCCATACTTTCTACGGCAGCCTGTTCTCCCACATCGGGATTTGCCCCGGCCCCTAATCCTTCTGTAAGGGAAACGCCTAATTGAATTTTATTAGGTACCGCACTATTTTGAAGTGCCTGAGAATCGGTATTGCAGATTACAAAATCTACCCCGTTGATTCCCGCCTGGAACATATAATTAATGGCATTGCTACCACCGCCTCCAACGCCGATCACTTTTATTACATTACTTTGATTCTTGGGGAGGTCAAAGGAAATACTTTCAAATTCGGTGTTCTTGCTCATGTTGTTCTTGTTACTGGTTAATGTGCTATGCTTATTATTTATTCTGCGTTATCTAAGAAATCCTTTAGCTTCTCCGACCATCGGTCGAAAACGGATTTTCTTTCTCTTTTCATTGCCTTGGCAGTATGCCCTTCTTCATGACCTTCCAGAACCATTTCACGCTCTTGTTCATCTTCGAGCGTTTTCAATCTGCGTTTGTCCTTGTTCTCAACAGCATTCATTAAAAGTCCTACGGCGGTGGCATATAACGGACTGGCTATTTCCGCATCCGAATCACCTGCCAGATGTTCGTTGGGATATCCTATTCTGGTATCCATTCCGGTAATGTATTCTACTAGCTGTTTAAGGTGCTTAAGTTGGCTACCCCCACCCGTTAATACTATTCCGGCAATAAGCTTTTTCTTCTGTTCTTCATGCCCGTAATTCTTGATCTCCACATAGACTTGCTCTACGATCTCTACCACTCGGGCATGAATGATCTTGGATAAATTTTTAAGCGTAATCTCTTTAGGTTCCCGCCCTCTTAAGCCTGGGATGGATACGATCTCATTGTCTTTATTCTCCCCTGGCCAGGCCGAACCAAATTTCATCTTTAGTAATTCTGCCTGCTTTTCTATGATGGAACATCCTTCCTTGATATCCTCGGTAATCACATTTCCACCAAAAGGGATAACGGCTGTGTGTCTGATGATCCCATCTTTAAAAATCGCAAGATCTGTGGTACCCCCGCCAATATCGATCAGGGCCACGCCCGCTTCTTTTTCTTCCTGACTTAATACCGCTTCAGAGGATGCCAGGGGTTCCAGGGTAATATTATACAGATCAAGGCCGGCACTTTTTATACAACGCCCTATATTTTTAATTGAGGAAACCTGCCCCACTACTACGTGAAAATTAGCTTCCAGTCTCCCACCGTACATCCCTATAGGTTGTTTTATTTCGGCCTGCCCGTCTACCTTGTATTCCTGGGGTAACACATGAATGATCTCCTCTCCGGGTAGCATCACCAACTTGTACACCTGATTACATAGTTTTTCAAGATCGTCTTCGTTGATTACCTCTTCTGAATTGGCCCTTGTGATATAATCGCTATGTTGTAAACTGCGGATATGCTGGCCAGCAATACCTACCACGACGGAACCTATTTTTAAACCAGAGTTAGCCTCTGCCTGTTCCACGGCTTGCTGAATAGATTTGATGGTTTGGGTAATATTGTTAACCACCCCACGATGTACACCCAAACTTTTTGAACGACCTATTCCAAGTACTTCAATCTTGCCATATTCGTTTTCCTTCCCAATGATGGCTACAATTTTGGTGGTTCCAATATCTAGGCCAACTGAATAATTACCTTGTTCCATAGTTCTTTATATTTTGGTGCACACTACCTGATTATCAAATTCTAAACTGACTACGGCGTACTCCCGTAATGATTTGTCTTTCATTGCTTTTGCATAAAATGCCTTGAAGTTTTTAAACTTACTCTCCAGGTCTTCCACATTGCCCAGGTCAACGATAAAATCTTCGACTCTAAATTTCAATTGGTAGCGCTCTTCCGCTTTGATATGTATCCCAATAACATTCTTTCTCAAAAAGTCGTCCTGATTTATAAACTTCAATATTTCAAACACATCATCAAGGCTTTTACCTGTGATCTCACCCGTAATAATAGGCACTCTGGCAGAATGCATCTTGGATAAAGGCATAGATTTTCCATCCTCGTCCAGGTAAAATTTTGTACTTCCCTCTACACGTCCTATGGGCTGCCTTTGGAAAATTTTAGATGTAAGTTTACCATTGATAGTAAGATATACTTGGGCGCTTTTTACCATATCATTGGCCTCAATGACCTCTTCTATAGTATTCAAAACTAATTTTTCTTTGCCCACATTAAGGACACTTCCATAATTTTGTATTAACAATTTATTAACCATGTCCTGAGATAGGTATAAATTGTTGTCTCCTTCAAATATTATCTCCATTTCCTGTACGGGTTTTTGGAGGCTTCTTTTATTTGAAAATGCATATAATGCTGTTATACAACATATTAGTGCAATTAACTTAAGATAATTCCAATTAATTTTCATATTCCAGTGCTTTTTTAAGTTTGTTAACTTCCAGGCCAATGTCTCCCGCACCCAGCGTTACCAGTACCTGTGGTTTTTGTGCCTTGATCTCTGCCACCAAATCCGATTTAGCGACTAATTTTTTATGCGGATTTGTGATCATATCCAACAACCACTGCGAGTTTACCCCCGGTATGGGCTCTTCTCGAGCAGGGTATATTTCTAATAAAATGATACTGTCGAATCTTGACAGGCTACGGGCAAATTCTTCTATGAAATCCCGGGTTCTTGAATACAAATGAGGCTGAAAGACGGTAAGCACTGTTCTATTAGGGTGCATCTCCTGTATTGCTTCAAAAATGGCATCTATTTCTGCAGGATGATGTGCGTAGTCATCTATAAAGATCAGATGCTCCTCTTTTATCTTATAGGAAAATCTACGCTGAACCCCTTTAAAAGTTTCCAGGGCCTCCGCAAGGCGATCCAGCGGGGGACCGGCTTGGATCGCCATCGCAAAAGCTACCAGCCCATTGAGCAGGTTATGCCTGCCAGGCTTGTTGAATTTCACTCCCTTCAGGGTAGTGTCGGGAGTTCCCAAATCGAATATGTAGGTGCCATGTTCAATTCTTATATTTCGTATGCAAAAATCTGAATCGTCCTCAATCCCGTAGGTAATTCCTTGTAAAGGCAATCCATTTCGTACAAACAATTTTCCATCAGGCTTTAGTTTGGCAGCAAATGCCCTAAAGGATTCCTGCAGCTTCTCATTGTCTCCATAAATATCCAAATGATCGGCATCCATAGAGGTAATGCAAGCTACATTGGGTGTAAGCTGAAGAAAGGATCTGTCGAACTCATCGGCTTCAACCACCGAGAACTCATTTCCTTCCCATAGGAAGTTGCTGTTAAAATCCTCGGATATTCCGCCTAAAAATGCGGTTACCGAGGTTCCCGTTTCTTTTAATAAATGTGCCAGAATACTAGAGGTAGTTGTTTTACCATGAGTACCGGCAATCGCAAAACAGAAGGTATTGTTAGTGATCATTCCCAATACTTCAGATCTTTTTTTGACCGTAAAGCCGTGGCTCGTAAAATAGTTATACTCTGTATGGTTCTTTGGCACGGCCGGAGTATAGACCACAAGGGTCTCTTCCGGAATACGAAATTGAGATAGAATTTGGGACACATCATCCTGGTAATGGATCATCATACCCAATGCTTCCAATTCAATGGTCAAAGGTGTTTGGGTTTTATCATAGCCCCCTACATCCATACCAAGGAAGGAATAATATCTGGCCAAAGCAGACATTCCGATACCGCCGATACCAATAAAATACACCTTATGGAACCATTCCTTAGTCATCTTTCCCCTCTATTATTTGTACGATCTCATCTACTATATGTTCTGTAGCCTTTGGCAGGGCTAATTCCTTTATATTCTTGCCTAGTTGTTCCTTTATTTCTTTGGAATGAAAGAGTTCTTCAAATTGTTTTTTGAATTCTGATGCAAGATCCCTTTCCTGTATCATTAAGGCAGCTCCTCTTTCTACCAACGCTTGTGCATTCTTTGTTTGATGATCTTCTGCTACATTGGGCGATGGGATAAAAATAACCGGTTTGCCTACCAGGCAAAGTTCGGAGACCGAACCAGCTCCTGATCTTGAAATGATGATGTCTGCAACCCTGTAGGCATGCTCCATTTGGTTCAGGTATCCTGTTACAAATACCCTTTCGGAACCAAATTGCCTGTATTTTTCATAGTATAAAGAACCACACTGCCATATGAGTTGAAGTCCTAGTTTTGAGAAAGCTGTTAATTGATCTTCAATAAGCTCATTGATCCTTCTCGCTCCTAAACTTCCTCCAAGGACCAATACTGTATTCTTGTCTGGCCTAAGATCAAAATAAGCATAGGAAGATGTTCCTGTTTCTGGCAATCTAATTAAAGAGGCTCTTACCGGATTTCCTGTTTTTACAATCTTTTCTTTTGGAAAGAACTTGTCCATTCCATCGTAAGCAACACAAATTCTGCTCACCCTGGAGGCTAATATTTTATTGGTGATCCCGGCATAGGAATTTTGTTCCTGCAACACACAAGGAATACCTTTCCCAGAAGCTATGCGAAGAACCGGCCCACTGGCATAGCCCCCTGTACCAATTGCCACATGCGGTTTAAAAGTGTTTACAATGTTTCTCGCCTTAATCAAACTACTTATCACTTTTATGGGAAACATCAGATTCTTCCAACTTAGTCTCCTTTGTAATCCACTGATCCATAATCCTTTGATCTCGTACCCTGCTTGAGGCACTTTTTCCATTTCCATCCGGTCTGATGCTCCTACAAACAATATTTCTGCCTTCGGGAACCTGCGTTTTAATTCATTCGCTATGGCGATCGCCGGGTAAATATGACCGCCTGTTCCTCCTCCCGAGAGTATAAACCTATAATTGTCCACTTAAGACTTCTAAAGGGTTATTTTCATCTATTTCCTGCCCATCAATTCCTGCTTTTGATCTCTTGATACTTGCACTCAACACAATGCCTATCGCCAGGCAGGTCATCCAGATAGAGGTGCCCCCACTGCTGATAAGAGGAAGTGTCTGACCTGTAACGGGGAATAGTTCTACTGCCACCGCCATATTAATCAGCGCCTGAAATACAATTGGCAAACCAACCCCAACTATCAGTAATTTTCCAAAGACCGAATCATTGGCATTTGCTACCACGATAATTCGAAATAGTAACAAGAGGTAAAAAAACATCAGCACAAAACCGCCTATTAATCCATATTCCTCTACGATAATTGCATAAATAAAATCTGAGGAACTCTGGGGTAAAAAGTTCTTCATAACACTTTTCCCTGCCCCGTTACCTATCAGTCCTCCGCTGGCAATTGCTATTTTCGCTTTTTCTATTTGATAATCAGCTTCCGTATCAGCCGGATCCCAGAAACTTTCAATTCTGCTCATCCACGTATCCACTCTATTGGGAAAAAGATCTGGTGCTGCTTTTGCGATAAGCACAAAAAAGACAAGACCCACTAGGCCTGATCCTACCATGGCAGATAAATATTTTAAGGGATATCCGCCCAAAAAACACAATAACAAGACCATAAAAAAGAGGATGGCGGCTGTCGAAAAATTTGCTGGTAAAATAAGAAGTACAATCAGAAATACCGGTGCCCATAAGGGCAGAATGCTTTCCTTAAAGGTGATCGTCTTGTCCTTGATCTTTGAGAGATAACGAGCAATGTAGATCATTAGAACCACAGATGCCAGGGTGGAGGTTTGAAAAGTGAACCCTACCAATGGCAAGCGGATCCACCTACTGGCATTGGCCCCTTCAATGGTAGTTCCCTGAGCCAGGGTATAGACCAGGAGAGCAATCACCACGGGCATAGCTATGATAGCCAACCCCTTAAAATAGTGTGCAGGGATCTTATGGATACCGTATATAATGCCAAAACCCAGGAAAAGTAATAAGCCATGTTTTACCAAATAGCCTATGGGAGTGCCATTGCCAACCACATACACCAAATTACTACTGGCACTATAGACCGGTAAAAATGAGAATAAGGCCAACAGTGCTACTACTGCCCAAATAACCTTATCTCCTTGTATGTGTTGTAAGAACCTCAAAATATTATAAGTTTTTTATTGCTTCTTTAAATTGATTTCCCCTGTCCTCATAGTTTTTAAAAAGGTCGAAACTCGCACAGGCAGGAGAAAGCAAGACGGTATCTCCGCGTTCGGCTATTTTGTATGCCACTTTCACCGCCTCACTCATAGCATAGGTCTCAACGAATATATCTACCACACTACCAAAGACATGCTTGAGTTCGGTATTGTCCATTCCCAGACAAATGATGGCTTTTACTTTCTCGCGCACCAAGGGCATAAGCACCTTGTAATCATTCCCTTTATCCACTCCACCAACGATCCAGACTGTAGGGGTAGACATGCTGTCTAGTGCATAATAGGTTGCATTTACATTGGTTGCTTTAGAATCATTGATATACTGAACATGGTGTATCTTCAACACCTTTTCCAGTCTATGGGCAGCACCCTGGAAATTTTGAATACTCTCACGGATCACTTCCTTGCGAATCCCCACCAGTTTAGCTGCCGTAATGGCTGCCATAGTGTTCTTCAGGTTGTGATTTCCCTCTAATGCTAATGAATCTGATCTCATTTCCATAATTCCTTGGTCTGTCTTAATTATAAATTGTTTGTCTCTTATAAATGTTCCTTGTTTCCCATCATTTTCTAACGAAAATGGCAGCTTTCTGGCTTTAATTGGGTGCGTCTCCAAATGGCGTGCAATTACTTCATCGTCTTCATCGTAAATGAAATAGTCTTCCGCCGTCTGGTTCATGGTTATCCTGAATTTGGAAGCTATATACTTCTCAAAATCATACTCATACCTGTCCAGATGATCTGGTGTGATATTGGTTAGTATCCCAATATGCGGTTTGAATTTGTTAATCCCGTCTAGTTGGAAACTGCTGATCTCCAATACATAATACTCGAACGAGGATTCGGCCACCATTTTTGCAAAACTGTCTCCAATATTTCCGGCCATGCCCACGGAATATCCCGCTTCTTTCATTATATGGTGCACTAACATAGTGGTGGTGGTTTTTCCATTGCTTCCTGTAATTCCGATGATAGTAGCCTTGGTATATCTGGCAGCAAATTCTATCTCCGATAACACGGGGACATTCATGGCTAATAGTTTTTGTACCAGCGGCACCTTATCAGGGATTCCCGGACTTTTCATGACCAAGTTGGCATTCAGGATCTTCTCCTCAGAATGGCCACCTTCTTCCCAATCAATTCCAAAATGTGTAAGAACGTCTTTATAGGTTTCTTTTATTTTTCCGTTGTCCGAGACAAAAACCTCATATCCTTTTTGTTTCCCCAGGATGGCCGTACCTGCGCCACTTTCTCCTCCTCCCAGAATCACCAACCGCTCCATTTACCTCACTTTTAAGGTTACTATGGTGACAATTGCCAAAAGGATCCCAATGATCCAAAATCTGGTGACTATCTTGCTTTCGTGATATCCTTTCTTTTGGTAATGGTGGTGAAGGGGCGACATCAAAAATATTCGTCTACCTTCTCCGTATTTTTGTTTCGTGAATTTGAAATAACTTACCTGGATCATTACGGATAATGACTCTGCAAAAAAGATCCCACATAATAAGGGGATGAGTAATTCCTTGCGGACTATGATAGCGATCACTGCTATGACACCACCTATGGTTAAACTCCCGGTATCTCCCATGAATACTTGAGCCGGATAAGCATTATACCACAAGAAGCCCACGAGAGACCCCACAAAAGCAGAAATAAAGACCACCAATTCCCCTGCTCTGGGGATATAGAAAATATCGAGGTAATTGGAAAATATGATGTTCCCGGACACCCAGGCAAAAATGCCCAGGGTTAGAACAATTATAGCCGAAGTACCCGCCGCCAGCCCGTCAATACCATCTGTAAGATTAGCTCCATTAGAAACTGCGGTTACAATGAAAATCACAATAGGAATAAAGATCAACCAGGCATACGATTGCGCCCCTTCTCCCATCCAACCAATCAGATCTCCATAGTCAAATTCGTTGTTCTTAAAAAACGGAATGTTGGTTTTGGTTGATTTGTGCTCTTTTCCTTCCACATCTCTCACCTCAAATTTCTCTGTGATGGTAGATTTATTTTTTTCTTTCATGGTCACCTCCGGATGAAAAAAGAGCGTGGCACCTACCACAAGGCCAAGCACTACCTGCCCCAGGATCTTAAACCTCCCTTTCAGGCCTTTTTTATTTTTTTTAAAGATCTTGATGTAGTCATCTATAAAACCGATAATGCCCATCCATATAGTGGTTATGATCAGCAGGATGATATAAATGTTGTCGATACGTGCAAATAGCAGCACAGGCACCAGAGTAGACATTATAATAATAAGTCCTCCCATGGTTGGGGTACCTTGCTTTTGTTTTTGCCCTTCCAATCCAAGGTCGCGCACGGTCTCCCCAATCTGTTTGTGACGAAGAAAAAGTATGATCCGTTTCCCAAGAGTTGTTGCAAGAATCAAGGAAAGCAATACTGCCATTGCTGCCCGGAACGTAAGGAACTGGAACAGGGTAGCGCCGGGGAACTGGTATTGCTTCTCTAAGTACTCAAATAAGTAGTACAACATATGGTGTCTCTTAGTGCTCTTATTTATTTAAATCTTCAAGGACCTTTCTGACGATCTTAAAATCATCAAATTCTATCCTTGTACCATTGGTTTCCTGATAGGTTTCATGGCCTTTTCCGGCCAACAAGATTATATCCTGTGCATCTGCCAGCTGGCAAGCGGTTTTAATAGCTTGTTCCCTGTTCTCTATGGCCAATACCTTCTTAGCATGTTGTGGCTCTACCCCTGCTTCCATTTCCGATATAATAGTATCAGGAGATTCGGTCCTTGGATTGTCGGAAGTAAAAATGACCTTGTTGCTCATGGACGTAGCGATATGCCCCATTACCGGACGCTTAGACTTGTCACGATCACCACCACACCCCACTACGGTGATGACGTTTTCATTTCCAGTCCTCAATGCGCTGATTGTATCCAGCACATTTTTTAAGGCGTCCGGCGTATGGGCATAATCAACAATAGCCGTTATGCGTTGTTTTGATATAAAATATTGGAACCTGCCATCCACATTTTCCAATTCACTTAATAATTTTAAAATTTCAAATTTTTCAAGACCCAACAGATCTGCGGTGGCGTATATGGCCAAAATATTATACGCATTGAAGTGACCTATCAATTTGGTCCAGAGTTCGTTGTTTTCAATTTTTAGTAATTGACCACTAAACTGATTCTCAAGGATCTGAGCTCTGTAGTCTGCATATGATTTTAGGGCATAGGTATATTTTTTTGCCCTGGTATTCTGCAGCATTACCAGGCCATTCTTATCATCTATATTTGAAATGGCAAAAGCAGTTTTTGGCAAGTCGTCAAACAATTTCTTTTTAGCATCCCTGTATTCTGCAAATGAATTGTGATAGTCTAAATGATCGTGGGTGAGGTTGGTAAAAATGGCACCCGCAAAAAGAAGGCCACTGGTCCTTTTCTGATCAATACCATGGGAACTGGCCTCCATAAAGCAAAACTCTACCCCTTCCTCATTCATCATGGCGAGGTATTTGTTAATGGTCAGTGCATCCGGGGTTGTATGGAGGGTAGGATATTCCTTCTCATCTACCATGATCCTGATCGTTGAAAGCAAGCCTACCTTATACCCTGCTTTTTTAAACAATTGATACAAAAGACTGCTAACTGTTGTTTTACCATTGGTCCCTGTAACTCCCACCAATTGCAAGTTCCTAGACGGATTTCCATAAAAATTAGACGCCATAATGGCCAGGGCCTTTTTAGAATCTTCTACTTCTATGTAAGTGATCTCATTGATAAGTTCTTCCGGCATTTTTTCACAAACAATAGCATTTGCACCAAGTTCAATAGCCTTTTTTATGTAAACATGACCATCTGACTGTGTTCCTTTTATGGCAACAAACACGTCATCTAGAGCTACCGCGCGCGAATCAAAGCAGATGTTGTTTACCAACTTCGCCGTGGTACCACTAACCGCTGTTAATCCTACTCCATATAATATGTCCTTGAGGGATGTCATGATAGATCCAATACAATTTTAGATACCTGGCTCAATGCCGTACCCTGGGTGATAGATTGTTTTTTAACCTTGCCGTTTCCTTTTATTTCCACCTGTAAGCCAAGATTTTCAAGGATAGAAATAGCGTCCATTCCGCTCATACCTTCCAAATTGGGCATGGTAGTGATCGTTTTACTAGCTTCCTCAAAATAGTCTTCATACGCCTCCTCCAAAACCAGATTAAAGGGCTCTAAAGAGGCCACCTCATCTATCAGAGGATTGTTAGAATAGATCTTATGCGCAATGGATTTAAATACCGGACCTGACACATCAGCACCGTAATAGCCAACGCTTTTATCGGGTTCATGAATCACCACAATGCAAGAATATTTAGGGTCGTCTGCAGGGAAATAGCCTGCGAAGGTTGAGATATATCTAAGTTTGTCCGGATCCTTCCCTACGTAGTTCTTTTGGGCTGTACCTGTTTTACCGGCCATAGAAAAGTTGGCAGCGTAAAGCCGATGTCCGGTTCCGTGTTCTTTCTCTACAACATTCTTTAATAGTTGCTGTACTTGAAGAGCCGTTTCTTTGGAACAAATTGCAGGATTGATGACTTCTTTCTTAAACTTACGGATGGAAGTGTTCCATTCTTTTACTTCTTTGATCAATCTGGGTCTGAGCAATTCCCCATCATTTGCAATGGCATTGTAAAAAGCCAGGGTTTGCAAGGGAGTTAACGAAACTTCATATCCGTGAGACATCCATGCCAGAGAGATCCCAGACCAGCCTTTGTCTCCTGGATTGCGTATCACCGGCTTCCCTTCACCTTTAATTGGCAGAACTAATTCCTTATGAAGATCCATCTGCATTAATCTGTTCACAAACATTTGAGGATTCTCCTTGTAATTATTGTGAATCATTTTGGCAAAGGCCGTATTTGAGGAAACTTCAAAAGCAGTGGCTACCGAGATCTTGCCATAACCCCCATGTTTAGAATCGCGCACTGTCCTGTCGTACAATCGCCATTTTCCTTTTTCGGTATCAATAACCGTACTGGTATCAACCACTTTATCTTCCAGAGCAGCTACAAGCGACATTAGTTTAAAGGTTGAACCAGGCTCATGCGATTCTCCGATGGCGTAATTTAATCGCTCATAATATTTGTTGTCTTCTGTCCTACCTAAATTTGAGATAGCCTTTATTTCACCCGTTTTGGTTTCCATTACAATGACACATCCGTGATCTGCCTTGTACTTTTCCAGCTGACCCAACAGGGCATGGTGTGCGATATCCTGAATATTAATGTCTATAGTAGAAATGACATCATAGCCATCCTGGGGCTCAATGATATTATCCAGGCCAATGGGTTTCCATTGCCCTTTGGCGATCTTTTGTTTTAGTCGCTTTCCTTCCTTCCCTCTCAAATACTGCCCAAAAGCGCCTTCGAGTCCCACCCGGGTGGCATAGCCATTTTCATCAAAGCGCTCATAGCCCACACTGCGTTCTGCGATCTTGCCCAAAGGATGTTCACGGACCGTTTTCTGATCTACGATTAATCCGCCGCGATAAGGACCCATATTAAAAAGCGGGAAACCCTTGATGCTCATATACTGGGAATAGTCAAGATTTCTGGCAATTAAAGCATATCTGTTCTTATTGGCTTTTGCCTTTCGAAGCAGTTTTTCAAAATGAGAGGAGGGCTTGTGAAGCAATCCTGACAGTTTATCGGCAAGTGGATTCACAAACTTTTTAAAGTCTTCGTCTTTGACCGTTACAGCATCAAAGCGAATGGTATATTTTGAAACGGAAGTGGCTAACAAACTGCCATCATCAGAATACAGATTACCTCTATTAGGAGGAATGGTAAACATCTTCTCGGTGCGCTGAAGGGCCAAAGCCTTATACTTATCTCCATGGACCATTTGAATTGAGACAAGTTTAAACAGAACGAGGCCTGCAAAAAGAAATAAGCCTCCCGCAACGAGATATAACCTGGTTAAGATATGTTTGCTTTCAAAGGCCATTTACGGATTCTCAGATTTTACTTTGATTTTTTGAGGCGGGGTTTCGGAAGGAAGCAATCCTTCTTCTGCCACCGTAAGACGTATAGTAGATTCTAGTTTTAATCTCTGCACATCAGATCGCATATCTACAAATTCACTTCGCAATTCCTTTACCTCCTCATTTAAGGCGGCCAGGCGGTGCACTTTTCGGTCTGCACTATGCGAACTGGCAATCATAACGGTTGCCAAAAACGAGGCGAAGATCAAAAAGAGCCAATTTTTTGGGGCATCACCACTAACAAGGAACTTTCCTTTTAAGATGGCTACAAATCCGTTTTTCATATTGCTGCTATACTCTTTAAATGCGTTCTGCGATTCTTAGTTTTGCACTGCGTGCCCTGTTGTTCAGTTTTATTTCCTCTTTTCCCGGTACTATCAAATTCCCTGCTTTTTTAAAAGGAGTGAGTGGTGTACCGTAAAAATCCTTTTCCACCTCTCCTTCAAACTTTCCCATTTGTATAAAGCGTTTTACCAAACGATCTTCTAATGAATGGTAACTTATAATGCTTAGTCTTCCACCTTTATTTAGCAACTGAGGTGTTTGTATCAAAAACTCCTTTATTGCCTCCAACTCCTGATTCACTTCTATTCTGATGGCCTGAAAGATCTGAGCCAATATCTTATGCTCCTTATGGGTTGGTAAAAACCTTTTTAACGCCTCCTTCAATGCCGATGAAGTTTTGATTGGTTCTTTTTCCCGAGCTGCAATAATTTCACTGGCCATGGCCTCTGCGTTTCTTAGCTCCCCGTACTCAAACAGCACTCTTCTAAGTTGCTTGTGTTCGTATTGGTTGATCACTTCAAAAGCCGATAGCTCGTTGCGCCTGGTCATCCTCATATCCAGTTCAGCTTCAAAACGAGTAGAAAACCCCCGTTCGGCGCTGTCGAACTGATGTGAAGAAACCCCAAAATCTGCGAGGATCCCATCTACCTTTTTTATGCCATAGAACTTCAAAAACTGACCAACAAATCGAAAATTCTCATTGATCAGCGTAAATCGTTCATCATCTATTTCATTATCGATCGCTTCCTCATCCTGGTCAAATGCAACCAGTCTGCCTTCGCTTCCCAACTGCCTTAATATTTCTGCGGAATGCCCTCCACCTCCGAAGGTGATATCTACATAGGTGCCATTTTCCTTTATGGCAAGTCCTTTAACAGACTCCTTCAACAATACAGGCTTATGATACTTCATCACCATCATCACCCATTACCTCTTCCGCTAATTCCGCAAAATTCTCAGCGGTTTCATCCAATACTTTCTCATAGCTATCCTTATCCCAGATCTCAATTATATTAATGGCTGAACTCAAGACCACTTCCTTAGTTATCCCCGCAATGGCGATTAGGTTTTTTGGAATGAGTAAACGGCCGGTACCGTCGATCTCTACCGGTTTTACACCAGCCGAAAACCTCCTTATAAAATCGTTGTTCTTTTTCTTAAAGCGGTTCTTCTTGTTCATCTTCTGCATCAGCAAATGCCATTCTTCCATTGGATACAGTTCCAAACATGGCTGAAACACAGAACGCTTTATAACGAAGCCCTTGTTGATCACAGGGGCCATCTGATTCTTTAGGGTCACAGGGATCATCACCCTGCCCTTTACATCGGCCTTACAATCATATGTTCCAATGAAACTGATCATTTAAATCTGGTTGGTCTTCTATATAAACTCAAATATATAGAAATTATTACCACTATTTACCACAAATTACCACTTTGTTCATAAATTTTACAACTTTTGGACTCAGAAAAAGCAATTCCACTGGTTTGAAAAAATATCTCCGCATCTATAGGTAAAGGGATAATAAATGCCCTGGGGCAGAAAATCAACGGGCGAACACTCAATTAAATGGCGGCATAAGAGGATAATGCCTATATTTGCCAACTGACAACTGAAGCTGTCCTGTATGGAGAAAAACATTAGAACCGACGGTAAATACAGATATATCGAGGTAGGTGAAGGAACGCCAATGATCATACTTCACGGCCTGATGGGCGGTTTAAGTAATTTTGAAGGGGTCACCAACCATTTTCCTCAGTTAGGTTATAAGGTGTTGGTCCCGGAACTGCCTATTTACAGCATGCCCATGCTTAAGACCAATGTCAAGAATTTTGCAAAATTCCTGGAACGCTTTATTGAACACAAAGGCCTGAAAGACGTAATCTTGCTGGGTAATTCCCTTGGTGGCCATATAGGCCTGTTGCATACAAAGCTCTATCCCAATATGGTTAAAGCCCTGGTAATTACCGGTAGTTCAGGGCTCTACGAAAGTGCCATGGGAGATGGATATCCAAAACGTGGCGACTATGAGTTTATAAAAAAGAAGGCACAGGACGTTTTTTACGACCCTGCCGTGGCAACCAAAGAAATTGTAGATGAAGTTTTCGCAACGGTAAATGACCGCATGAAACTTGTAAAGACACTGGCAATTGCCAAAAGTGCCATTCGTCATAATATGTCCAAAGACCTGCCCCACATGCATACACCCACCTGCATCATTTGGGGTGAAAACGATTCTGTGACACCTCCTAATGTCGCCAAGGAATTTCATGAACTCCTCCCCGATTCGGACCTTTTCTGGATCAATGAATGTGGGCACGCACCCATGATGGAGCACCCTAATGAATTCAATGAGGTGCTCGAAAAATGGCTGGAGAAACGAAATTTCTAAGGGTACTACGTCATGAAAATTAAGTCGGCCGACTTTGTAGTTAGCAATACCAATGTTGCCCAATGCCCGGCAGATCCAATTCCGGAATACGCCTTTATAGGCAGGTCTAATGTGGGGAAGTCTTCCCTTATCAATATGTTGACTGATCGTAAATCCCTGGCCAAAACATCGGGAAGACCCGGAAAAACACAGCTTATCAATCATTTTAAGATCAATAATAATTGGTTCCTGGTAGATTTACCGGGATATGGTTATGCACGGGTCTCCAAAAAAGACAAAAAGACTTTTCAAAAATACATTGCCGATTACTTCCTGGAACGAAAACAGCTACTCAGCGCCTTTGTGCTGGTAGACATACGCCATGATCCCCAACCCATCGATCTTAAATTCATGGAATGGCTAGGGGAACAGGCTATCCCCTTTTCCATTATTTTCACAAAAGCTGATAAGCTTAAACCCAAGGCCATTCAAAGAGAGGCAACGGCTTATCTTTCTGCCATGACCAATGGTGTCTGGGAAGAGGCCCCTCCTCATTTTATCACCTCCTCCACCCAATCCCTGGGCAGGGATGAGATACTCGCCTATATAGACCAGATCAATAAGGATTTCTATCAGGAACAAACCCACTGATCTCCACAGGGAGGTTCATCTACTTTTGTAAAATAATGTAATTCAAAACTTTTGATTGATGGCTGCTATAAGGTCTTGAGTATCGGACATTGCCTTGAGCTCCTTAGTGGTCATAAAGATCTCCAGATCATGCGCGGTAGCTTCCAGAATAATTGGAAAGGTATAAGCAGGCATAAATTTAGAGGCGTAAGTCTTAAGGAACTCATCTTTATGCAAAAACTCCATTTGAACGGTATGTTCCAAACGAAAATTCTTCCAAAGCCTTTTTTCTCTGAACGTTCCGAATGTTAGTTCACACAGACGGCATTCATAGGTACTGGGATTAAATATCTTATGCGCAATATCGAACAAGCCATTCTTTAGGCCAGTATCCGCATTGTAGATAAATATCAATTTCTCTATTGCATCTGTGGCCATTCTTTCCGATTTTTAGGTGGTCTTAAAACTTTGGAGGATCATTACAAAGATAGACGAAAGGAAGTTGGCTTCCTTACGACCAAAGGTTAAAATAAATGACACATTCATGCAAAAAATAATACACAGGGCTTCCAGCAGAGGCCAGGCAGATCACGGATGGCTCAAAAGCTATCACACCTTTAGTTTTGCGAATTATTACGACCCTTCCCGCATGAATTTTGGGGTCTTACGCGTGCTGAATGATGATGAAGTTGCTCCCGGCATGGGGTTTGGAAAACATCCGCACAAGAATATGGAGATCATTTCTATTCCCCTGGAGGGAGATCTTGAACACAGTGACAGTATGGGAAATACCGCCGTGATCAGGGAAGGTGATATTCAGACTATGAGCGCAGGTACAGGCGTTAGTCACAGCGAACGGAATAAGAACCGGGATCAAAAAGTAAAGTTTCTGCAGATCTGGGTACTTCCCAATAAATTAAATGTTACGCCCCGCTATGACCAGATTACGCTAGAAAAAGACAAGCTTAAAGACCAATTTCTGCAGATCATTTCTCCGGACCCCGGCGATGACGGAATCTGGATCCATCAGCAAGCCTGGTTTCACCTGGGAGAATTTTCTGAAGGTAACTCCGTGAGTTACACCCTAAAGAATAAGGAGAATGGCCTGTATGTCTTTTTGCTCGAAGGTACTTGCCAGGTGGGAGATGAAATACTAAACAGACGAGATGGGTTAGGAATTTGGGAAGCTGACACCGTCACCTTTGAAATAAACGCCAGCAGCAAGATCCTGCTCATGGAAGTGCCCATGGCAAATTGAATGAGGAGCAGAAAAAGAAACTATTTCAATTCCAGTTTTTCCGCAAAATACTCACAAAAATCCTTCATGGTTGCCGTCATCTTTTCATCTTGTGTGGCCTTCATAAAGGTATCAGACAGGGAGACCAGCGTTTGATGAAAGAAGATCTTCATTTCGTCTACAGGCATGTCCTTGGTCCACAGATCTATTTTCAGCGATTCCTTGTTCTTACTGTCCCAAACAGACAGCAACATGGCTTTGGCATCTTCGTTATCTATCCCGCCATCCTGTGCAGACCAGGTTAATTGTTCAGGGATCCTATTTTCGTCCAGGGCAATCCGTAAGGTTATTTCTGAAGTATTTTGCTGGGCCATAGTCTTATTTCTTAGGTTTATAGTTTGCTTGTTTAAAAATGGTCTCTGCCGGTAAATTCCATAATTGCTCCACAGGGAGTTCGGTTTTTTCCATAAAGGCTCTGACGATCTGCCAACCAATATATCTCCCCAGCCTTCCGGGCGATTCATTATCTAGTTCTAACCTGAATTTGGAAAAGGGTGCCGGATCGAGAAAACGCGGACCTAACTTAGGGTCTGTGCTGTACAAAAGTTCGCGCTCCACGAAGTAGCGCCAAATTTGCTCTTCATTGGCCTGAGCCCAGCTAAGTTGGTCCGTATCATAACCAATTTTTTGCCCATCGGTTTGCCAGGGGATCAAAAGGTCTTTCAGATAAAGTTCTTTCCCGTAATATACCATCTGCGCCAAAAATGACCTGTCTCGTGGAAAAGAGATAACTTTTTTGGACAAAGCACTTACAATATCGCTTTCCAGATACTGCTTGTCTAGCCCCTTGGAAATATAACGATCAATTCCTTTATAAAACCGATGATCTTGTCCCAGATAATTGTCTAACCCTATCAGTAAAAGGGAATCTGTAAGGATGATCCTGTTCTCATAATCTACCTCTGTGGTTAGGGTAACCACGGTTGGAATAGTATAGGTAGGGAAGTAATACACAATATGTTTTAAGAGCATGGTGATCTCTTCCTGTTCTTCTTTAAAATCATAAAAAGCACTGTCTACCGCCTCCCTTAATTCTATTTGTAAGCTGTCTTGTATTTTGGCTATCCAAATGCTATCGGTGTACTGGGACGGAAAGAAATAGGGGTACTTACTTTTGATATTGGATAAATTATCAGGCGTGGCAGCAGCAAACTCCTTGTCGAATCGAAGTACTTTTAATTCTACCGACTGTTTGGCAATATCGGCTTGTATTTCTTTCTCCTTTTTGCAGGAACTAAGCAGGCAAAGCATGCAAATTATCAATGCTGTATTTCTGTACATGAAAAGTTATCCTTTAACTGCTTTAATATTACGTTTGCAGAGGTTATTTTTACGGGGCCAAAGTTACAGTATTTCAAATTAAATAAGTTGGAACATGCAAACAGATAAAGTAGTAGATCATATTGTTGAATGGTTAAAGGAGTATGCCATCAATGCCAAAATGAAAGGATTTGTCATTGGCGTCTCCGGCGGCATAGATTCTGCAGTGACCTCTACCTTATGCGCTCGCACCGGGTTGGACCTTTTGTGTATTGAAATGCCAATTCATCAGGGAGAGAACCAGGTTTCACGGGCAGCTAATCATATTAAATGGTTGCAAAAAAACTATCCAAACGTTAGCAGTCAACCCGTTAATCTTACCCCAGTTTTTGATCAATTAGTAGCTGCCTTACCGACAGTAGATAATGAAGATGAACGTCATATGTCTCTGGCCAATACAAGAGCCCGTTTACGGATGACCACCTTGTATTATTTTGCCGCCTTACTGCGATATCTGGTAGCCGGTACGGGTAACAAGGTTGAAGATTTCGGAATCGGATTTTATACCAAGTACGGGGATGGTGGTGTAGACCTTAGTCCTATTGCAGACTTGCTCAAAACAGAGGTCTATGAAGTAGGTTCATTTCTTGGGGTACACAAGGAGATCCTTATGGCACCTCCCACAGATGGACTATGGGGTGATCATAGAACAGACGAAGACCAGATTGGAGCATCCTATCCAGAATTAGAATGGGCCATGGCTCAGGAGGCTAAAGGGAAGCATGTGCACGACTTCGAAAACAGAGAGGCCGAGGTTTTCCAGATATATAAAAAGTATAATTCCGCTAATAAACATAAGATGATTCCTATACCTATTTGTAAGATTCCTATTACTCTAAAATAACCGATTACCTGATAATCAAGTACTTAAAACGATTAGTTGGTGGCAAACTATAGAAAAACCATAAAAAAATTACAGTTTTGCCATAGAAATTAGATATTAAAACCTTACATTGCATGCTAGGGTTGTGCGTAAAACCATCGCATAATATCAAGAAAAAACCGACTAATGATCAAAATTTTAATCGCTGACAATCATCCCATTGTGCGTCTCGGAATTAAAGAAGTACTCAATACTGTTCCAGATTTCGAAGTTTTAGGAGATGTGTCTACCACCAATGAACTTTTCAACTTTTTAACTAAGGCCGTCCCGGATGTTGTAATTCTGGAAATGGACATCCCCGAGATCAATGGTATTGCTACCTTAAGAAAGATCAAGAAAGAATTTCCGGAAGTAAAAGTGCTTATTTATAGCGGTCAATCGGAGGATGTGTACGCCTTGAGCACCATTAGAGCGGGTGCTTTTGGATACCTATCTAAAACCTCTGAATTAGATTATATGATAAGTGCCGTGAAAAAAGTTGGTGAGGGCAAGATGTTTATAACCAATGAACTGGCACAGCGTTTAGCCTTCGATGAAGGAACTCAAAAACAACGCAGGTTTTTCAGGAAACTTTCTACAAGGGAAGTTGAGGTACTGAAGCTACTCGCAAGTGGTAAACGCAATAAAGACGTTGCCGAGGGACTTAATTTAAACGAAAAGACCGTCAGTACTTATAAGTCGCGCTTAATGAAAAAATTAAATGTAGATAACCTTGTGGACCTCTTGCAACAGGCAAAGGCCCTCGAACTATACTAATCTCAATAACCAAACTTAAAAAAACCCTCTGAAATTCCAGTGGGTTTTTTTATATCATCTACTGTATGGGCCTACACGGTCTAATTCTCTTTTAAGACAAAACTCGATTTAACTTACTGCTCAACAATTTATTTAATTGCAAATAATTCACGATCTCTTCCAAAACCTCCCGGTTATCATCGGTCTGATCTTCGGTGCCTTGTTGCAAGGTGTCTATTCTTTTCTTGATAAGAAAACAGCGCAGGGTAAGAATGGTTTCACTTACTAATTGCCCAACAGAAGTGCCTTTTTCTTTGGGATAAATTTCTTTGCTCTCCCAGTTATGGAGCGTATATTTTTCTTCTTCCATCAAAATGGATGAAATGTTATTCACCAATTCCTGATCTAGCTCATTTAAAAAAGATGCAATGGTGAAATCTTCTTTTTCATTGAGAGATTCCATCAGGCTGTAATAAATCTTTCTAAAGTGCTCGTGCGTCATTTCGATCTCATCTTCCTGCAGGTCCAAGTAGATTTTTTCATACACTTTTGCTTCAATACGTTCGGGTTCCAGGACAAGATCCCCTGACTCATTCTCTTTTAGTACCAGGTCTTCAAACTGCTGCTCTTCACGTCCATAGAGCAGCAATATCTCAATGATCTTACGCTCTAATTCGTATTGTACATCTACCTTGGTTTCTCTGGGAACCTCACGGATCACCTCAAAGGCCTTTTGCTCGTTCTTGTTTTGTTTGCTAGCCTCGGTGTATGCTTTTTTACTGATCTGAGCCAGGGTATTAAACAAGACTGCTTCTGAAATATTCATCGTAGCAGCACACTGCTGAATATACAGTTCGCGTTTTATACGATCCGGAATCTTGGCAATGCTCCCCACGATATCGCGAATAGTATCTGCTTTTTTGATAGGGTCATTTGCGGCATCTTCAGCAAGCAGAGAAGTCTTGAATTGTATAAAATCCTTGGCTTGTTCTTCCAGATACAGCACTACTTCTTCGAAGGAGTTATTCTTTGCAAAACTATCCGGATCTTCCCCCTCAGGAAAAGTGCAAATTCGCACATTCATTCCCTGTTCCAGAATGAGGTCTATACCTCGAAGAGATGCCCGTAAACCGGCGGCGTCCCCATCGAACAATACCGTGATGTTCCTGGTAAGCCTATTAATCATCCGGATCTGTTCCGGGGTCAGTGCGGTACCACTGGAAGCAACCACATTATGTATTCCCCGCTGATGTAGCTGAATAACGTCTGTATACCCCTCCACGAGAAAACAGTTGTCTTCTTTGGCGATGGCTTGTTTTGCAAAATAGATCCCGTAAAGGACCTTACTTTTATGATAGATATCACTTTCGGGCGAATTCACATACTTGGCAGCCTTTTTATCACTGCTGAGAATTCGGCCTCCAAAGCCCAGTATCCTGCCACTTAAAGAATGGATCGGAAACAAAACCCTTCCTTTAAAACGATCAAATTTTCTGGTTTGGCCCGGTCGTGACGTATCCTCTTTTACAATGCTGAGCCCTGTTTTCTCCAAAAAGTTGAGCTGATAACCCTTCTCCAGCGCGTGGGTTGTAAAGGAATCCCATTCATCTAGCCCATATCCCAGACCAAATTTGCGAATAGTATCTTCCGTAAATCCCCTTTCCTTAAAATAGCTGAGTCCAATTGCCTTTCCCGGCTGAGTGTTCCACAAGATGTCTGCAAAATACCCCTGCGCAAATTCCGACACCAGGTAGAGGCTCTCCCGTTCATTGGCCTGCTCCTTTTGTTCGTTGCTCTGTTCTGTTTCCTCTACCTCGATCTGATATTTTTTGGCCAAATATTTTATGGCCTCCGGATAGGTAAAGTGTTCATGCTCCATTAAAAAAGCCACCACATTTCCCCCTTTACCACTACTGAAGTCTTTCCAGATCTGCTTTACAGGCGAAACCATAAAACTGGGAGACCTCTCATCGGTAAAAGGACTTAGGCCTTTGTAGTTGGAACCCGACTTCTTAAGATTGACAAAATCGCCAATAACCTCCTCTACACGGGCAGTTTCGTAGACCTGGTCTATAGTATTTTTTGCGATCAAGATTCAATAGTTACGGAAGGATAAAAATACACAAACAGGGACGGTTTAAAAAACTATTCCCTGTTTTATGAATGAAATCCCGGTCTTATCCAAGTACCCTAAACAATGGGGTTGGTTCTTTTCTTAATCGAGGTCAAAACGCAGCCCAAAAGAAATGTTTCGCTGATTGATCGTAGCATCCTTAAAAATGGGATTCAGATCGTATTTGGTATAAAGAAGTACCCCATCTACTCCCACATAAGCGGCGAGACCATAGACCAAATCACTGGAGTTAAAACCACGTTTAAGTTTGTCCTTTGCACGCTCCCCATTGCGCTCATATTTCAATTTTTGACGGGTACCCAGATTAAATCCACCATAGCCTCCTATTCCGATCCTGAATTGGTTTCTTAAAGAATACCTTATTTTGCTCTCCGTTTTGGTCATTTTAGAAGGTCCGAACTCCAGGTAGAGGGGAATAACCAGGTTATCCATCCGTAATTTTGATTTACTCAGATCTACATCAAAGGTCTCCAGGGTGGTCTCAGAACCATTTGTAACAAAATATTGGTTATCCTTTGGATTTAGCCCATTAAACTGAAAAGACAGACCATAGGCAAATCGCAAAAAGTTAGAGTTTTCAAAGACCCTTGTCCTCCATGTTACCCCAATTTCAAAAAAGCGGCTTCCTCCCAATTCATAAGGAGAATCCCCTAAAGATTGCCCGTCTATAATAGCATTGTTCAACCCAAAAGCGAGCACCAGGTCAGAATAGGTTCTTCGATCATATACAACAGACCTGCCTTCTTTTTTATTTGAATATTTAATACCAAATACCCTACTATTATCAGTGTCCTTATGCCCAAATCCTATTTCGATTTTCGCCAGATATGGAACCGTATCCTGCACTATATTTCCATCTCCGTTGTTCCGATCCATAAGAGCAATAGTGTTATCCAGAATGGCCAGTTTATTCTCAATGTTAAGGGCTCGTTTCTTCGCTGCCTCCTGCTTTAATTCGCGCGCTTCCTCCAGGGAGATCTCACCATTTTTCTGCCTTGTTACGATGGCTTCAACTTCTTTTTTCAGTGCTTCCTTCTCCTGCAGGGTAACCAGTTCCTTCTGTTGACGAAGGGAATCAATTTTCTGTTGTACCGCTGTCTGTGCACTTAAACTTTGGGCAAGAAAAAATAATAAAATCCCGAGGGCTACTTTAACTACTGTTGTCATAATGTCTGTGTTTTTTGATGAATGATTGATGAATAAACTTCTCCTGTCCTCATAGCTTTGTATGAAGAAAATAAATCTAATATGAATGTTGATTACTCGTTGCGATAGGCAATGGCCGACCTTACTTTTTCATAGCCATCTTTTAATTTTTCAAATAACTGATCTCTCAAGGAAAGGTTGAGTTCGTCCTCCACGTCTGTCAAAAGTGCCAGGGCATCTATGGCTTGTGGCTCCCAAAGAACTTGCTCTCCAAGCAGTTCCTTTTGAGCGGCCCTTAATAATGAATCTACTGTGGCATCGCTCACCCTTCCTTTGCTTTGTTCCAACAGGGATACCTGTGACATAACCTCCGCTATTTTTGTGTCTACCTTCTCTAAAGAAACATAGTCTTCCACCACCCTTTCGTCACTAATCTCCGGATTCCTGGCGTCATGTGCCAGCATCTTATTAGTTTCCGCTGGGATCTCCACTAAAGGTTGGTCAAATACTTCCGTGGTTTTCTGAACAATAACCTCTGTTTTCTCAGATCCGAGGTATGTAGGTCCTTGTATTTTATCAGCATCAAGAACCTCCAGTTCCGTGGCATTAGTTCTGACTACTTCCTGCGTTGGAAGCACCTCATTCTCGCGTTGGGTGAAATAGAATATTGAAATAAATAAAACTCCAATAAACCCTGCGGCGATCCCATAGCTCCAAAACTTGAAGCCGGGAGCTGTTGAAGTAGGTCCCAGTTGAGCTTCAACTTTACTCCAGGCACTAGCAGAAGGCGTAACTGTTCGTTCCTGCAATACTTCTCTTATTTTCTTCTCTACACTGTTCTTTGCCATGATATTTCTTTTTAAGATCGCACCTCTTTCGCCAGGGCCAATCTGCTAATTCTTTGCTGTAAATAGTTTCGCGCCTTAAAGAGCTGCGATTTTGACGTGCTCTCGGAAATGTTGAGCATCTCTGCAATTTCCTGATGCTTGTACCCTTCAACCACATATAGCACAAAGACCATTTTATATCCTTCGGGAAGTGAGTCCACCAGGGTTTGCACCTCTGTGGCCTGTAAGGATGATTCCAGATATAAGTTTTCCTCTACCACCTCATCCATTTGGTCCGTATCGAAGACCACAAACTGATTTTTCCTGAGAAAGGTGATAGATTCCCGGATCATGATTTTTCGTATCCAACCCTCAAAACTTCCTTCATTACGGAAGCTGTGTAAGTTTTTAAAGACCTTCACAAAGCCACAGATCATTACGTCTTCAGCAAAATGCTGATCTTTGATGTACTGCCTGCAAACAGACAGCATCTTAGGGGCAAATTTTTCATACAGTAAGCGCTGGGCATTTCTATCCCCTTTGAGTGCTTTTTTCAGCATCCCTTTTTCGTTTTCATAAAATGAAATGATCTTCATTTAGTGTGGTCTTCTATTGTTATAGACGTACTAAACATCAAAAACGTTGCCTCAACCAGAAAAAAATTAATAATTTTTTGAAAATGTGGGTCGATACATTACTTTTTTCGATCTACCACATAATTCACCATTAACTGCAGGGCCTCCTTGTAGGGGGAATCTGGGTAGGTATCCAGGAGTTTGAGTGCCTCATCCTGATAGGCATGCATTTTAGATTCGGCGTATTCCAATCCTCCTTTATCTTTCACAAATTGTATAACTTCTTTGACCCTTTTCTTGTCTTTGTTATGATTCTTTACGGAATTGATGAGCCATCGTTTGTCTTTTTCAGGAACGTTATTCAGAACATAAATCAACGGGAGGGTCATTTTTTGTTCTTTGATATCGATCCCGGTAGGCTTGCCAATTTGTGTTTCCCCGTAATCAAAGAGGTCGTCTTTGATCTGGAAAGCCATCCCACATAATTCACCAAATTTGCGAAAGGTTTCTACGTGTGGTGTATCTGGTTGTACCGAACAGGCGCCCAGGCTGCAGCAAGCGGCAATCAAAGTGGCTGTTTTCTGCCTGATGATCTCGTAATAAACCGCTTCATCTATGTCTAGCCGCCTGGCTTTTTCCAGTTGCAATAATTCCCCTTCGCTGATCTCCCTGATGGCCACTGAAATGATCTTTAACAAATCAAAATCGCCATGCTCCACAGATAGCAACATACCTTTTGATAGGAGATAATCGCCCACCAGAACCGCTATTTTATTCTTCCATAGGGCATTGATGGAAAAGAATCCTCTGCGTTTATAGCTTTCATCCACTACATCGTCATGGACCAATGAAGCAGTGTGTATCAATTCTATGACCGAAGCGCCTCTGTAGGTGCGTTCATTTATTTCTCCGTCATTAACTAGTTTGGCAGTGAGAAAAACAAACATAGGTCGCATTTGTTTCCCTTTCCTATTTACAATATAATAGGTTATCCTGTTTAAAAGGGCCACTTTAGAAGTCATGGATTCAAAGAACTTCTGCTCAAAGAGCTCCATTTCCTTGCTAACAGGTTCCTTTATTTGAGATACTATTTTCAATGAAGAGAGTTTGAAATAACGATCTTATTAGTGCACTAAAATTAGGTAAAAATTACAAGGCACTTGGGGAGAGCTGCCTATATATTCTTTCAAAAACGAAATCTTAATCCGTTTTGCGATGCAGGACTAGGATTTGTTTGCCAATTGTCCGCATGCCGCATCAATATCCTTCCCGCGAGAACGACGAATGGTAACTGTAATTCCACTCTTTTCCAGGGCATTGACGTAGAGACTAAGTGCCGAATCATCAGCTTGTTGGAAAATGCCATCATCTATGGGATTGTATTCGATCAAATTTACCTTGGAGGGCGCAAATTTGCAGAAATTAATCAGCGCATCCACATCTTTCTGAGTATCATTGATCCCTTCCCAGACAACATATTCATAGGTGATTCTGCTTTTGGTCTTCTGATACCAATAGATCAAAGATTCTCTGAGCTCTTCCAATGTAAAAGTGGCATTAAAAGGCATGATGGAGGTGCGCACACTATCTATGGCCGAATGCAGGGAAACAGCTAGCTTGAATTTTACTTCGTCATCGGCCATTTTTCGAATCATCTTTGGGACTCCGGAGGTAGAGACCGTGATCCGCTTGGGAGACATTCCCAGGCCTTCGTTACCGGTGATCTTCTCAATAGATTTCAATAAGTTATTGTAGTTCATCAAAGGTTCCCCCATCCCCATAAAAACAATATTACTCAAAGGTCTTCCGTGATAGAGTCTGCTTTGACGATCAATGGCTACTACCTGGTCATAGATCTCATCCGGATTGAGGTTGCGCATCCTTTTTAGCCTGGAAGTGGCACAAAATTTACAATCTAAACTACAACCTACCTGACTCGAAACACAGGCTGTGGTCCGGGATGCGGTGGGGATTAAAACCGACTCTACTATTAAGCCGTCGTGAAGGCGCACGGCATTTTTGATGGTCCCATCGGTACTGCGCTGCATGTTATCTACCTTAATGTGATTAATCACATAATGATCCATCAGCATCGCACGTGTCTCTTTGGAGAGATTGGTCATATCCTCAAAGGAATGTGCTCCTTTCTTCCATAACCATTCAAATACCTGGTCTCCCCTAAAAGCCTTATCTCCACGTTCGGTGAAGAAGGATTTAAGTTGTTCCCTGTTTAGGGCCCGGATGTCTTTCTTTTGGATGGTATCCATGGTTAAAAATAAGAAATCCTGCTCCTCTAAACGAATTTAGGTGGCGCAGGATCTTTTGATTATTTCTTGACTTATATGATCAGCATGGCATCGCCATAAGAATAAAAACGATATCCTTCAATAATGGCTTCCTTGTAAGCGCGTTTCATAAGATCGTGCCCCAAGAATGCTGAGACCATCATTAACAGGGTCGATTTCGGTAAATGAAAGTTGGTGACCATGGCATTGGCAATACTGAACTCATATGGAGGAAAGATGAACTTGTTTGTCCAGCCGTCAAAAGTGTTTAACATATGCTCCGAAGAAACAGCACTTTCCAAGCCTCTCATAGCAGTAGTTCCCACCGCACAGATCCTTCGTTTATTGTTTTTGGCGTTGTTCACTATTTCAGTGGCTTTCTCATCGATCACCAATTCTTCGCTATCCATTTTGTGCTTGGAAAGATCCTCTACCTCAACAGGATTAAAGGTGCCCAAACCTACGTGCAGGGTTACCTCTGCAAATTTGATCCCTTTGATCTCAAGTCGTTTCAAAAGGTGTTTCGAAAAATGGAGTCCGGCTGTTGGTGCTGCCACTGCACCTTCGTGTTTCGCATAAATGGTCTGATACCGCTGTTCATCTTCCGGCTCCACAGAGCGCTTTATGTATTTCGGTAAAGGCGTTTCGCCTAATTCACGTAATTTTCTTCTAAAATCAATATAGGCACCATCATACAGGAAACGCAATGTACGTCCTCTGGAAGTAGTATTATCTATGACCTCAGCTACCAGACTTTCATCTTCACCAAAATACAGTTTATTCCCTATCCTGATCTTCCTGGCCGGGTCTACCAATACATCCCAAAGGCGTTGCTCTTCATTCAATTCGCGAAGCAGAAAAACCTCGATCCGCGCACCGGTCTTTTCCTTATTCCCAAATAATCTGGCAGGAAACACTTTGGTGTTATTTAAAACCATGACGTCATTCTCATCAAAATAATTGATAAGGTCCTTAAACATTTTATGTTCAATTTTGCCGGTGTCCTTATGGATGACCATTAATTTAGATTCATCCCTGTGTTCCGAGGGATATTCTGCCAATAGCTCTTTCGGAAGTTCAAAATTGAAATGCGATAATTTCATAGAGTTTTACTTTTAGGCTGATATGTATTGAAAGAGAAGAAAACAAAGGCATGTTTTATAAAAACGCGACATACTTCTGATTTTACGCCCTTTTTTTAAGCCTGCAAATATACGACCCTGGAACAGGCGATGTCAAGTAAAAGACGGATTAAATAAGGAATCCTAAGAAGAGATCTTAAAATTCAATGTTTTTAGGTCATTCCAAAAGTCGGGATAGGATTTAGACACAACCCCTGCATCATTTATAAACAGGGAGGTTTTCATGGCCAAAGGGGCAAACGCCATGGCCATGCGGTGATCATTATACGTTTCTATGGTTACCTCATTTTTGATACTTCCTCCTGCGGCCAGCGTAAGGTCCTTATCAGTTACAATTACACTCGCTCCTAATTTGGTGAGTTCGTTTTTGAGAGCCTCTAGCCTATCTGTTTCTTTGATCTTTAAGGTGTGTAAGCCGCTAAGGTGGCAGCCTATTCCCAAACCAAAGCAAGTAACTACAATGGTTTGTGCAATATCCGGGGCATCCGCTAGGTTTAAAGAAAGAAGTGGCTCTATGCCATTTTTATCCATTCTCGTGGACAGCTTACTTCTTTTGAAAAGGTGCAGCGCCTTGCCTTTAAACACTGTTTCCACCCCAAAATGAGTATATATCTGGGCCAATATCCTATCTCCCTGAAGGCTATCTGGGGTATAGGATGTAATCTCCAGGTGGGTCCCGGGGTCACTGAGGGCCACAATACTGTAAAAATAGGACACTGAGCTCCAGTCAGATTCTACCACCACCTTTGTGGATCTTGCGGTCTTCGTGGGGTGCACCTCAATGGTGTTCCCGATAAAGGCGGTTTGGATACCAAGCGTTTCCAGAAGGGAAAGCGTCATGTTGATATAGGGAACCGAAGTGATCTTACCCAGGAGTTCTATCACCAGGCCATTTGGCAAACTAGCTGCGATCAATAATAAGGCGGAAATATACTGGCTACTAATATTTGCCGGTAAACTTACCCGCTCTGCCGTAAGTTGTCTTCCCTTGATGTGCAGAGGCGGGTATCCTTCATTATTCTGATATTGAATATCGGCTCCCAGTTTTCTCAGGGCATCTACCAACACTTTAATGGGGCGTTCCTGCATCCTGGAAGATCCTGTTAAGACAATATCTGTCCCTTTCCTGGAGGCGAAATAGGCTGTGAGAAAGCGCATGGCCGTCCCGGCATGGTGGATATCTACTTCCCCTTTGGAAATTTTAAGCCCGTTCCGCATCACCTTAACGTCATCTGCATTGGATAAATTCTCAATGCGGAGATCGGGGTAAAGTGCCTGGAGAATGAGGAGTCGGTTAGATTCACTCTTTGATCCGGTGATCTTTATGGCGGATCTTACTATGGATGTGGGTGGACCAGAGAGGTGCAGTTTCAAGCCAGATTGGATTTAAGGGTTTTGAACAGCTGAGCTTCAGGGATTATTACTTTCCTGAAGCATCAAAGATAGGATTATTTCAACTTTTTGTTATCCTGATGCCGTTTGTGATCGCGCTTGGCCTTGAGATCTAATTTCTTATCGAATGCTGCCTGCAGGTCTATCCCTGTTTGATTAGCCAGACAGAGCACTACAAAGAGAACATCGGCCAGTTCTTCTCCCAAATCCTTATCCATATCCGAGGGCTTTTCGCTTTGTTCCCCATACCGCCTTGCAATGATACGGGCAACCTCCCCAACCTCTTCGGTAAGTTGGGCCATATTGGTGAGTTCGTTAAAATAGCGAACTCCGTGGGCTTTGATCCATTCATCTACAGCAGTTTGTGCGTTATTAATATTCATAGATCTTTGTTTTTAGTGTCTATCATTATGGTCACAGGTCCGTCATTTAAAAGCTCCACTTTCATATCCGCGCCAAAGATTCCGGTTCCTACTTTCCTGGTGAGATCGTTCTCTAACTGAACTACGAATTGCTCATAGAGAGGAATGGCTACTGCGGGTTTGGAAGCCTTGATATAGGAAGGTCTGTTTCCTTTTTTGGTACTGGCGTGCAGGGTAAACTGACTCACCACTATGGCATCTCCGTTCATCTCAATCAATGACTTGTTCATCACCCCATCCTCATCATTAAAGATACGAAGGTTTGCAATTTTACGACTTAGCCAGGCGATGTCTTCTGCAGCATCGGCATCTTCTATACCTAGAAGGATCAGCATACCTTGTCCTATTTCTGCAATTCGCCTGCTCTCTGCGGTTACGTGTGCCCAGGCAACTCGTTGGATGACTGCTCTCATTCTTAAAATTACTATTTACGGCTCCTCCCCTTTTTACTCAAATTCATCAAAGCGGTAGGTATCTTCCTCCCCACTTACCATTTGCAGATAACTCTTATACCTGCTCCAAGCTATTTCATCATTTTCCAGCGCCTCTTTAACGGCACATTGGGGTTCATCAATATGCATACAATTATTGAATTTACAGGCTTGTTTTAGCTCAAAAAATTCAGGGAAATAGTCGCCAATTTCTTCTTTTGCCATATCTACCAGGCCAAATCCCTTGATCCCCGGCGTATCTATGATACGGGCATCAAAACTAAGATCGAACATTTCCGCAAAAGTGGTAGTGTGTTGTCCCTGATAATGTTGTTCCGAAATTTCTGCGGTCTTCAGTTGAAGGGATGGTTCAATGGCATTGATTAGGGTAGTCTTTCCAACTCCCGAATTTCCTGAGAACATACTGGTATTGCCCAGCATCAACTCTTTCACCTGTTCTACCTTGGTCCCTTTTTTTGCAGAAACCCCCAGGCAGGTATAGCCTATCTTTCGATATAAGGCTGCGAGGTATTTGATCTCGGCAAGTTCCTCCTCATTATACGTATCTATCTTATTAAAAATAAGCACGGTCTCAATATCATAGGCCTCAGAAGTAGCCAAAAAACGGTCAATAAAGGTAGTGTAGGTCTTCGGGTTATTTAAAGTGATCATAAGGAAGACCCTGTCTATATTGGCGGCAATAATATGGGTTTGTTTGGAAAGGTTCACAGATTTTCGGATAATATAATTCTTCCGGTCCTCTATCTTGTGGATCACACCATAGGTGGTGTCTCCGGTTTCTTCCAGTTCATAGCTCACTTTATCACCCACAGCAATAGGGTTGGTACTTTTAATTCCCTTGATACGGAATTTCCCCTTAATCCTGCATTCAATAAAATCGCCTTTCTGAGTTTTTACCGTATACCAACTCCCTGTAGACTTATAAACAGTGCCCTTCATACTTGTTCATATCTCCTTACAAAGAAACAATTTTACTTTTACACGAACGGTTATCTTTATAGTGTAAATAACAATTGAACCGTTTAAAAATTAACACAAATGAAAAAAAGTATCTTATTTGTTCTCTTGGTCTCATCTTGTATACTTGGCCTTGAAGCTCAGGAATTTAAAGTTATCACCAGTGTAGAATCTATCGTGCCAAATGGTCTGGGAAGATCAAGGATCATAAACGCGATGGAAGAAAAGGATTACAAGGAATTTACCAGTGTTCAAACTGAGGAAGACAATACTCGTAACAAGTCGGACCGGGGGGAAATCAGAGTGAAAAATTTTGAAGAAACAAAATTACTCAACTTTTACAACCTTGGTGGTATCAGGTTTCAAAATATCGCGGCCAATGACGCCATTATTACATCCATGATCAATACGATGATCTCTGATGGATGGGAACTTGCTTTTGTCACCAGTGCTGTTGAAAGTGAAGCCGGCAAAGGAGACGGACAGGGGATATTTATTAGGCGTTATATTTTTAAGCGCTAATCACCGATTACAAAAAAAAGCCCTGATCCAAACAGATCAGGGCTTTTTTTACCGTTTGTATTTAGCTAATCCTTAATGAAAATGCGACCCCCGGCAAGGGTATTCTTGTTTACTTCTTTTGGATTTCCGTATACGATCACGTCCCCACCGGCTCTTACATTGATATCAACTTTTTCAGAAGCACTGAGGGTAGCTTCACCCCCCGCACTGACTTTTACGGAGGAATAGGCAGTTTTTAAATCTCTACCTTCAAAAATTCCACCGGTATTTAATACGATCACCTGATTCTTTGCTACGCCTGAGGCTTCAATAATACCACCTGTAACGGCTCGGGCATCTAATTGCCTAACGTCCATCCCTATTTTCACCTGGGCCCCTTCCTGCACCTTCACGGTGATGGCGTCTTTCGCCACAGTTTCATTGCATACGATCTGGGCGCCTTCATTTCCGTCAATAATATCAATATCTGTGTAATACACCTCTATCAGCGTATCTTCTCCCTGAAACTTTTTTTCGAGTTGCATCCTTAGTTTTAAGACGCCGTCCTTATTGACAAATTGGATGTCGTCTACATGGTCTCCTTTAATTAAAATACGATTTTCATCTGCCTTGATCAGGTTCACTTCGATCAGGTCAAAGACCTTTATCTCGTTAAACTCTCCAACTTCTTTATCTACAATGCGCTGGGCAAAAGAATTTACGGCTACCAGTACAAATGCGAACAATAGTAATTTTTTCATAAGATGTTTATTAGTGTTTTGATAAAGACAATTGATCACTTAAAATGTTACACTATGCAGGAAAATAATTATGCGTTAATTATTTTTTCCTGATGGTTAATAGATTCCTGGTGAATGGCCTTAAACATTTTTAAGACAAATTCTTCGCTCAGACCTTTCGCCTCACCTTCCAGGATCATTTTCCCGAGAATGGCATTCCATCGATTTGTTTGAAGTACGGCCACATTGCGTTGTTTCTTTAATTCTCCAATCCCATTAGAAACAAGCATACGCTTACCTAGAATATCAATCAGTTGATTATCTATAATATCGATCTGTGCCCTTAGGTTGCTAAGTTTATTGTTGTATTCTGCTTCCTGGTCTGTTTCTTTTCTAATTTTTAAATCGTTCATGATCTGTATCAGTCTTTTTGGGGTTACTTGCTGTGCAGCATCACTCCAGGCATTGTCCGGATCAAAATGGGTCTCAATCATAAGTCCGTCAAAATTCAGGTCCAGTGCGGTTTGAGAAACATCAAAGATCATATCCCTTTTCCCTGTGATATGAGATGGATCATTGATCAGTGGCAGATCGGGGAACTTGGTTTGCAGTTCTATGGCCAATTGCCATTCCGGAATATTTCTGTACTTCGATTTCTCATAGGTCGAAAAGCCGCGATGGATAACCCCCAGGTTCTTAATATCTGCAGAATAGAGTCTTTCTACTGCGCCTAACCACAAGGATAGATCCGGGTTTACGGGGTTTTTTATCAAGACAACCTTGTCTGTCCCCTTTAAAGCATCTGCTATTTCCTGTACAATAAACGGACTCACAGTAGAGCGGGCTCCTATCCACAAGAGGTCAATGTCGTGTTCCAGGGCAAGGTCTACATGCGCCCTGTTAGCTACCTCGGTGGCCGTCTTTAATCCGGTTTCTTTTTTTACCTGCTGCAACCATTTTAAACCAATGGCCCCTACCCCTTCGAAATTACCAGGGCGCGTACGTGGTTTCCAAATCCCGGCACGGTAGTAGTTAACGTCCGTGTCTTTCAATTCATGGGCTATCTGGAGTACCTGTGCTTCAGTTTCTGCACTACAGGGACCCGCGATCACCAAAGGGTGGGAGAGCTCCATTTTATCTAACCAGTTTCGTAAATCCTTCGAATTTTCCATAATGTCCTTATAATTTGTTGAGGGGTATTCCTTTTAATATTTCCTTGATTTTATTTGTATCCTGCATGTCTTTAAATATACCTTCGAGATCGTCATCTTTCAACTTTTGTTTAAAAGCCTCTAAATTCTGAATGTATTCTTCGAGGGTTTCAATGACATTCTCTTTGTTCTGATCAAATATGGGCGTCCACATCGCCGGGGAACTCTTGGCGAGACGCACCGTACTTTCAAAACCACTCCCTGCCATGTCAAAGATATCGCGTTCATTTTTTTCCTTTTCGATCACGGTTTTCCCGAGCATAAATGAACTTATGTGCGATAAATGAGATACATAGGCGATATGTTTGTCATGTGCTTCCGGATTCATATACCGGATACGCATTCCCAACTTCTGAAAGATCTCCAATGCCTTTTCCTGTAATTTAAAGGCTGTCTTCTCTACTTCGCAAATGATATTGGTCTTGCCTTCAAATAGTCCTTCGATGGCCGCCGATGGTCCTGAAAATTCTGTACCGGCTATGGGATGACAAGCCAGAAAATTTCTTCTTTTTGGATGAGACCTAACATTTGAACAGATCAATGCCTTGGTAGAACCGGCATCGATTATTAAGGTTTCGTCCTCAATGATATCGAGCATTCCCGGCAAGGTATTAACAGCAGCATCTACAGGAATCGTCAGAAATAGAATGTCTACTTCCTTTATTGAACGCTCATCTCCTTTGGCATCTATAATTCCAAGCTCCAAGGCTGTTTCCAGATGTGCCTCATTTGCATCCAACCCAATGATATGTACACTGGTGTACACCTTTTTAAGGTCCTTAGCAAATGAGCCTCCAATTAATCCGATTCCTATGATTCCTATTTTCATCCCTGTTTTTTAAAACGCGCTATTGCCTCTTCAATCTTTTCGGCAGTTACGCAAAGAGAAAAACGTATATATCCTTCTCCGTTACTTCCAAAAATGGTGCCCGGGGCAATAAAAATATCCCTGGTATGCAGTATCTCATCTATGAATTCTTCTGACGATTTTGAGCCTTTTGGCAACTTTGCCCATACAAACATACCTACGGCGTCCGGATCAAAGGTGCATTGCAATAAAGTTACGAGTTGAAACATTCGCTTTCTTCGCTGCCTGTATACGGCATCTAATTCCTCAAACCAGGCTTTACCGCTCTGCAGGGCTGCAATCGCTCCTTTTTGTATTCCGTAAAACATCCCGGAATCCATATTGCTTTTTACCTTTAAAACTGCCTCAATGTGTTCTTTTTTGCCAAGCACCATGCCTACTCGCCATCCTGCCATATTAAAGGTCTTACTCAAAGAATTCAATTCTAGCGCCACCTCTTTGGCCCCTTCAATTTCCAGAATGCTGGTAGGGTGGTTCCCTAATACAAAGCTGTATGGATTGTCATTGACCAATAGGATAGAATGCTTTTTGGCAAAGGTTATTAAATCTCTCAATTTTTCAAAAGAAGCCGTAGCCCCCGTTGGCATATGAGGATAGCTTACCCACATTAGTTTTACGCTAGAAAGATCTTCAGAGGCCAGCTTCTCAAGATCCGGAAACCAATTGTTTTCTTCTAAAAGATCATAACTGCGGGGTACTGCACCAATTAATTTTGTGACCGCCTGATAGGTTGGATATCCCGGATTGGGGATCAATACCTCATCACCCGGATTCAGAAAGGCCATGCTTATGTGCATGATTCCTTCCTTAGACCCCATAAGAGGCAGAATCTCATGCTCAGGATCTGCAAGGACACCAAACTTTTCCTTATAAAAATCCGCAATTGCTAACCTCAAGGCTGGTAAGCCCTGATAACTTTGATATTGGTGGGCTCCCTGATCATTCAGGGCGTTCTGCATTGTCTGCAACACCTCCTTAGATGGAGATAGATCCGGACTCCCAATTCCCATATTAATTATTGGCCTGCCTTTGGCCATAAGCCCTCTTACTTCCCTTAGTTTCCTGGAGAAGTAGTATTCTTCTATGGTAGTCAGCCTTTCTGCCGTCTTAATCATACCATCACATTTTTATATTCTCCCAAAACCTTAAAATCCTCCGACATTATCCGGAGAAGCGACTTTGCCTTTTCAAAGTACTCGTACTTATCGAAGGTAACATCTACAAAAAAGGCGTACTTCCATGGCGTCTCTATTATGGGTAAACTCTGTATTTTGGTCAGATTTAAATAACAGTCGCTCATAACATTTAACACAGTTGCCAAACTACCCCTTTTGTGATCTGTAATAAACCGTATGGACGCTTTGTTGATCTCTTCCTTCGGTAGTTCCTTATTTGTTATTTTTACTATGATAAAGCGGGTGGCGTTGTTTTTTATGGTCTGAATTTCGGGTGCGATGATCTGCAATTTAAACAATTCAGCCGCTGCGGCGGGAGCAATAGCCGCTACTCCCTTTAATTGCTGATCCTGAATACGCTTTGCCGTTTCAGCGGTATCCACATCCTCCACCATCTTAATATGCACCTGAGTTTTTAGGTATTCACGGCATTGTAACAGGGCCATGGGATGTGAACGGACCTCTTTTATATCTGCAAGGGTTTGACCTTCTAACGCCATTAAGTTGTGATGTATATTCAGATAGTACTCCCCTATGATATGCAGGTTATTTTCATAGACCAGGGCGTAATTGGGAATTATGGAGCCGGCGATAGAATTCTCGATGGCCATTACCCCTTTATCTGCACGACCATCTAGTAATTGGTCTACCAAGCCATGAAAAGACATACACTCTACCAGCTCTATGTTGTCACCAAAATACTCACGAGCAACCTGGTGATGGTTCGATCCCTGAATTCCCTGTATGGCTATCCTTTTTTTCACTTTAATGGTCACAAAAAAAAAGTCCCGTTTTCTACGGGACTTCTATAGTTATCGTTTCACAATTAGCTATAACAGTCCCTTGCCTCTTTTGTTAAAGAAGTAAAAATAGAAACCGCTCCAGAAATAATTGTTTGTCATGATCTTTAAAACCTCAGGCTAAGGTAATTATTAAATTGAAAAATGCGCCTTTATGGATTTATTTTTTTGAATGTTGATGAATATTGAGAAATAACTGCGAATTTTTTTTCTCAGATCTGTTTTTACTGAGGATTCTGTAATAATGGAAATAAGATAGCAGCATTAACACCTTTTCTGATCTGTTTAATTTAGAAGAAATAAAGCTTCTTTGCCAGTCGTCTTTTTTATGGCACAATGTGTATTTTTACTTCAGAATTAAGGATCATATGTCTATAACGGTTGAGCATCTTACTAAAACATACGGGCAGCAAGTAGCCCTCAACGACCTGTCTTTTAGCATTGCAAAAGGTGAAATTGTAGGTTTCCTTGGGCCCAATGGGGCAGGAAAATCTACTTTGATGAAGATCCTTACCACTTATCTAAAAGCCGATGAGGGTATGGCTTTGGTAAATGGATATCATGTGGAAACGGAAGCTCGGTTGGTTCAAAAGAGTATTGGCTATTTGCCGGAGCACAATCCGCTATACCTGGAGATGTACGTAAAGGAATACCTGCAGTTCAATGCTGAAGTGTACCAGGTGCCTAAACATCGAATAGATGAGGTACTAGATCAAATTGGTCTGAGTCCGGAAGCTCACAAGAAAATTGGCCAACTCTCCAAGGGATACAGACAACGTGTAGGTCTGGCGGCGGCCCTCTTACACAACCCGGAGGTACTTATCCTTGATGAACCTACCACAGGTTTGGATCCCAATCAACTTTTGGAGATCCGTAAGTTGATCCGAGAGATAGGGAAAGACAAGACCATTCTGCTTTCTACTCATATCATGAAGGAAGTAGAAGCTGTTTGCGACCGTGTACTCATCATAAATAAAGGAAGTCTGGTGGCCGATAAGAAATTATCTGATCTCAGGGAGGCAAAGGAACAGATCATTGAAGTGGAGTTCGACTACCGGGTAGAAGAAGCCTTTCTGCAAAAACTTCCACATGTGACCTTTGTTAAGAATACCGTTGGCTTTGTATATGAGATCACCTTTAGTCATACCAAGGACATGAGACCTGTTGTCTTCGATTTTGCACATGACAACCAACTTAAAACCCTTCAATTAAGCCGGAAGAATAAGAACCTGGAAAGCCTTTTCACCGAACTTACCAGCACCCCCTAGGGAACCCTACCTTCTGGGAAGATATTGTACAGTTTGCACCGATACCGAATCTATCTTTTCTCTGGAATAAAAAACAGGGAAGTATTGGTCCTTTGCCCAGGGTTTAAACAAATTACTGTAAAATGGGCTTGCAGGGTTGCCAGACTGGCCAGGACCATTGGTCCCTACGGCAGTATCCCAATCTCCTGTAGAGACGATAAGCCTAAAGGAAGCACCACTGCTCTGTCTATTATTGTTCCCTGTAGATCCCGGGGTATAGCCGTTGCCACCTCTTGGAAGCGGACCCAGATCTAAAGAATCTGCCCACTCTTTCCCCACGGCATCACTTAAGGCATGTTTCATATAGGTATGTTTATAATCTGCTTGTCCGTATTGCCAATCTTCTATCTCCTGTCCCAGGGTATTTTCCAGAGTACTGATAGACGTATTAAATGCGCTTACAAGTAACCTGTCTCTGGCCGCAGCGGCATTCTTACCAAATTTCTCTTCCGGATGCTCCATCCAATCCAAAATTCTTTTCATCTGGATACCAGAAACTATTCCCTTTGCATCTTCAGGGATGAACATTGCCTCTGCCTGCTTTTCTAATTCTCTTTCAAAAGCCACGTAGATACCTGCTTCTATACTATTGGGTAAAAGTTCATGATCCCAGTTTAGCAGAAGATCGCGTGCCTTGGCTGCCTTCCCTTCCAGTGAAAGTCTGGCCAACATTGGGACCAGTATTCTGGCAGGAACAGACAGGTAGTCTACCTGCAGTGCCATCATCTCATCGATCGAGAATTTAGTACCTGCCTTTAAAACCTCCTCCACCCGTTGACCTCTATAGGGGTCCGACCAGGAATATCCAATAGCATCCCAACGATCATAAGAGGCCGGTGTAACATTCTGGTTGGCGGTGGCAATAAACCCACTTTGCGGATTTACGTCATGCGGTTTTTCTACTATGGGCAAGTACCCCTCCCATTCATAACGGCCATCGCCCGGCACCGGTACCAACCCACTAAAATTCTTTCGTATTGGAGCAATGCCAACTGCCTGCCATCCAATGGTTCCTTGTTTATCTGCCCAGATCATATTCTCTCCCGGAATATTACTATAGTTACAGGCTTCCCGGAATTCTTCCCAGGTTTTCGCCTGGTCCATGCGTAGCGACGCCAAATAGGGAGACCCTCCTGGTTCTAGCCAGGCGCATCGAATGGCATATGCTTTATGATGTACACTATCAATAAAAGTAACCGGGCCATGACGTGTGTATCTCAGTGTTATTTTTTTCGGTTCTTTATCTTTGATCGGGATGGTCTCAGTGATTGTCTCCATAGCTTCCCATCCTCCCTTGTACTGGTATTCATTGAGGTTCTCAGGGTTGAGATCATATACATAAAGGTCTTCGCCGTCTGTACTAAACACGGTAAGTCCCCAGGTACCGTATTCATTGTGTCCTATTGAAATTCCGGGGATCTCGGGTTCTCCTCCTCCAATGACATTCCATCCGGGAGCCACCAAATGAGCCATATACCTCAACGATGGGACCGCAATGGTCCTATGGGGATCATTTGCCATGATCGTATTTCCATCCTTGGTTAGCGCACCACTTACTACCCAGTTATTGCTCCCTATGGATAATGAATCTTCTTGTGTTTCGGAATTAAATAGTAGTGCCGTGCTGGTCTGGGTTCCCCGATACGCTGGCACTACATCCTCTTTGTCAAAATACACCGGCCTTCTGTACGCTCTGTAGACGTCTAATATCTCATCATTGAGAAGGGAGCCATCAATGGCAGAATCTATCTCTAAGATGGGTTCTTTGGGGTGAAACCAATAGAGCTCTTTCACAGCCTCTACCCCTATTTTATTCACCGCCATTCCTATCTCCAGTTCGGCGCCAATATTCCCCAAAAGCCCCTGATGCCTGGAAATAACCACGTCCGGGGTCCACTTTTTAGGCGTAATCCCTAACATTTTGAATTCTATAGGTAGATTTTCAGGTTGCTGCAATGCTTCCTCAATATAGGCATTGACCCCTTCTGTGTAAGCGGTAATGATGTTTGCTCCGTTATCGTGATAGTGGTTCATTTCAGTATTGAGATCGCCCCGAAATTTAAAGAGCCTGGTACCAATATCCCGTTTTAATTCCCGTTCACCCAGGATCTCAGCCACTGTACCCGTTGCCTGCCTTCTCCAGATCTCAAATTGAAATAGCCGGTCTTTGGCAGCGGCATATCCCTGTGCATAGAAAAGATCGTGTTCATTCTTTGCATAGATATGATTGATGCCCCAACTATCCCTGACAATTTCTACCGGTTCCTGAAGGCCTGCCAGTCTAACTTGCTGGTCCGTATTTGTCTTACAAGAGCTTATGAATAAGTTTATTACAATAATTAACCCTGTGCTTACACTATTAAATCTGAAATTCATAGGTGTTTTATTTTATTAAAAAAGTCCGGAAATGGTTCCATCCCTATCCATAGCAATGTTTTCGGCGGAAGGGATTGCTGGCAGTCCAGGCATCCTCAAAATATTTCCTGCAATGGGAATAATAAATCCTGCTCCGGTAGCGATCTCGAATTCGCGAATACTGATGTCAAAATTCTCTGGCCTTCCCAGTTTTTTCTCATCATCGCTGAGGCTTTTTTGAGTTTTGGCGATACAGATAGGTAATTCTCCATAGCCCATACGTTCAAATCGCTTCATCTGATTATTTGCCACATTGGATAGGATAACATTGGTGGCCCCGTAAATAGTTTGGCAAATCTTCTCTAGTTTAGTTCGTATGGGATCCGAAAGATCATAACTGGGCACAAACTTGGTCTTGCATGTTGCCGCAGCATTTATCACCAGATCCGCCAGATCCGTACATCCTTTCCCTCCTTCGGCCCATCCATAGCTCAGCGCCGCGGGGACATTTAGTTTTTTACAATGATCTAGAATTAGTTGTTTTTCTGCTTCGGTATCACTGCTAAATGCATTGACCGATATTACCACCGGGATCCCAAAAGTCTGTAAACTTTTAATATGGCGCTCCAGGTTGGGCATCCCGGCTTTAAGGGCCTTTGTATCTTCCTGAGTGAGCTCTGCCAAGGGTTTCCCTCCATGGTATTTTAAGGCACGGATGGTGGCTACAAGGACAATAGTTTTTGGCGAAAGGCCTGCTTGCCTGCATTTAATATTTAAGAATTTTTCTGCTCCCAAATCTGCCCCAAAACCAGCTTCTGTGACCACAAAATCGCCTAAACTGAGGCCCATTTTTGTGCCCAGGATAGAATTGGTCCCCTGTGCTATGTTTGCGAAAGGTCCGCCGTGAATAATAGCCGGGTTACCTTCCAGGGTCTGCACTAAATTTGGCTTAATGGCATCTTTTAGCAAAACGGTCATGGCACCCTGGGCGTTTAGGTCTCTTGCATATACAGGTTTTCCCTCCCAGGTATCTCCTACGTAGATATTCCCACATTTCTCCTGCAGGTCCTCCAGGTTTTTGCACAGGCATAAGATGGCCATGATCTCAGAGGCGGCGGTAATATTAAATCCGGTTTCACGTGGAATTCCACCGGCTTTACCACCCAGGGCCGCAATGATATTCCGCAACCCGCGGTCGTTCATATCCATACAACGCTTCCAAATTACGGTTCTGGGGTCTATGCCAAGGTTGCGGGTTTTACTCTGAATGTTATTGTCTATGAGGGCAGCCAATAAATTATTTGCCTTCTCAATAGCATGAAAGTCGCCCGTAAAATGAAGGTTGATATCCACCATGGGAATCACCTGACTCCAGCCTCCCCCTGCGGCCCCACCTTTAATGCCAAATACAGGTCCCAGGCTAGGCTCGCGCAACACAATCACTGCTTTTTTCTTTCGAAGGTTCAGGGCATCTCCCAGACCTATAGAGGTGGTGGTCTTTCCTTCACCGGCCGGGGTGGGTGTTATGGCTGTAACAAGGACAAGATTTCCCTTTTCTACCGAATCTTCATCTATAAGTTCAAGCGGTAACTTTGCCTTGTTAGACCCGTAATATTCTAATTGATCCTCCGAAATATTCAAGCCTGCTGCTATTTCTCGAATGTGTTTTTCTTTGACGCTTTGTGCGATCTGTATGTCTGTCATAATTTATTAATTAAGGTTCCATCGTACTGAGAGTAGCTTCATATCCTTACGAGCCGAAAAACCTACTTCTATTTTCTGATATTTATATGGTTTAGTAAATATATAGGTGCTTCCAATACCTACGGCGGCTCCACCCAACACATCCCAAATATCGTGATAACCATCCGGCCCTTCCATTCTGCTTACCCCAACCAATGCAGCCAGAATATAAGCGTATTTGCCGTATTTCCACCCATAGCGTCTTTGAATAAAAGAGGCCCCGGAAAATGCAGAGGAAGTATGACCGGAGGGAAAGGAGTCATACGTATTTCTACCTTCAGGTCGTTGCCTTTTAGTGGTGTATTTCAGCGCATAGGTAATTGCCATTGTACTGGCGTAGGAAAAGGCCATTTGTTTGGTGCCTTCATAGTCCTTTTGAAATATCGTTGCCAGGCCTGCAGAAAGAGGCAGGGCTATTTGTAAAACATCTCCAGTATCTTCCAGGACGTATTCCCATCTTTCATGCGTTCCTGCATTACCGTCTTGAGAATGAGCGAACGTCACTCCCAAAAAATACAGGAAAACAAAAAAGGGGAGGACTCGCCTATTCATAGTGTCTTATTTCATTCTCTTTATTATCAGATAATCGAGTCCAAATCGTCCGCAGCCATTGATCAAACTGTATAGCCCTACCCACAGAAATCCCATGGCCGGAAGCATGTTCCAAATGCCCTGGTTCATTTGTTGAAAAAAAATGGCCACCAGCATGGTACAAACAATCATAAAACTTGCGATCCTTGTTTTAATTCCCAAGGCAAGCATGAGTCCGCCAATTGTTTCACTAAAACCGGCTATCCAGGCAAAAGAGATGGGGAACATAGCAAATATTCCTCCAAACCGGGCTACATCTTCCGGAAACCAATACACTACTTCAAAGAGGCCCAGATTCAATTCGGGATCAGTCCAGGGCATCCCAAACTTTGAGGCGCCAAAATCTATGGCCAGCAGCATTCCGCACACAAACCGGGGTATAAAAAGTAAAAGATCGGCCCAAACGTACTTCTGCACTACTGGTTTGTTAACGTAGGCGTACCATTTCAGTATTTTTTTCATGT
>NZ_JBATLB010000025.1:0-3863 GCF_049669965.1 Muriicola sp.
GTATACTATTTATAGACAGCCTGAAGGACGATGAGTTCTACAACCTGTATACCCGAAGGAAAATGTATTTAAGCAAATAGGAAAACAGTTTTTCTATTGGGATGAATTCACTTAGGCTTCCCATTCCGTATGGAAAATACCATCCTTGTCAGTTCTTTCATAGGTATGAGATCCGAAGTAGTCTCGTTGCGCCTGAATAAGGTTTAAAGGCAGGCGCCCGGAAGTATAGGCATCAAAATAAGTAAGGGAATTAGACAGTCCAGGTAATGGGATTCCGTTGAGTGCCCCATAAGACACTAATTGGCGGGCAGCATCTAGTGTTTCTTTGATCTCCTTAGAGAAAGACGGATCTAACAAAAGGTTGGAAAGTTGTTTATTCCCTTGAAAAGCCTTGGTAATATCGGCCAGTAAGCCCGCTCTGATGATGCACCCGGCACGCCAGATCTTTGCGATGGTTCCCAAATCGAGATCATAACCGTATTCTTCCGAAGCTTCTGAGAGTTGATGCAATCCCTGTGCATAGGTAACAATAAAGGAAAAGTAAAGTGCTTCCTCAGCCATTGTAACCAGCTTTTCTTTAGATAGGGTGGTGGGTTTCAACTTTCCGTATAATTTTTCGGCAATTAGTCGGTCCGCTTTTAGGGCAGATAATTCTCTCATACTTACCGCAATATCTATACTCGGAATAGGAATACCCAGGTCCATGGCATTTTGGGAGGTCCATTTCCCGGTTCCTTTCTGTTTGGCTTTGTCTAAGATCTTATCTACTAGTTGCCCTGATCCCTGATCGTCATCCTTTGTTAGGATCTCAGCGGTGATCTCCACCAAAAATGACTGCAACCTTCCTTTATTCCAGCTATGAAAGGCCGTATGTAATTCACTATTATTCAGATCTCCAGCTTTTTTCAACACGTCGTAGATCTCGGAGGTTAGTTGCATAAGTCCATATTCAATACCGTTGTGGATCATCTTTACGTAATTCCCGGCAGATTTAGGACCTAAATAGGCCACGCAGGGCTCTCCCTTGTATTTTGCTGAGACAGCCTCAAAAATTGGCTTTACTTCCTTATACGCCTCGCGTGAACCACCAGGCATAATACTGGGACCTTTTCTGGCGCCTTTGGCACCCCCGGAGACCCCAGCTCCAAAAAAGTGGATCCCTTTATCCTTTAAATAGGCTTCTCTTCTGTCTGTATCTGTAAACAACGAATTGCCTCCATCTATAATCAGATCGCCTTTATCCAGAACAGGCAAGAGGCTTTCAATCACATTGTCTACAATTTTGCCGGCAGGGACCAATAACATGATCTTCCTGGGGAGTTCCAGGGAAGATACAAAGGTCTTTAGATCGCTGGTGGCGTTTACGCTATCAAGATCACCGCCCTCTTTTTGCAAGGCCTTAACTTTTTCCTTATCAAGATCATACCCATAGGCTTTAAAGCCATTATCTGAAACGTTCAAAATAAAATTTCTTCCCATGACCCCAAGGCCAACCAATCCAAAATCGTACTTCTTCTCAGACATTGTGCTTTATTTTGTAAATTATTTTTCTATTTTAAGGACCTGTACTTAGCAGAATTAGTGCTTCTGATATACAGAAGAACCCCTCGATATCTTCAAAAGTAATTGAAAATATTCACTTTTAGTACGTACTTTGGGCAATTATACCGGAGGTCCATATCCCCCGGAAATCTAAAGAAAAAAGATGGAAAAGACAGAAAGTCAAATGCTGCTTATTTTTGGAGCCTCCGGGGATCTTACGGCCCGTAAACTCGTTCCAGCCCTTTTTAATTTGTACAAAGGGCAGTTTTTGCCAAAGAATTTTTTGGTGCTGGGAGTAAGCAGATCACCACTTTCGGATTCAGAATTCAGGGATAAAGTGGTCAAGGAAAGCGACCATCTTAAAGCAGATATAGACGAGAAGGGGGCTGATTTTGTCACGGAATTTTCGGACAAGTTATTTTACCATGACCTAGGATCATCTTATGAGGATCCTTACAATTCATTAGCAGACAGGATCAATAGCTTAAACGATGAATACGATACCGCAAATAACTTTATATTTTATCTCTCCACCCCCCCCAATATCTATGAGGTTATTGCAAAGAACCTATCTGAACAGGGGCTAACCATACAGAAGAAGGGTTGGAAACGACTCATCGTAGAAAAACCCTTTGGATATGATCTGGAATCTGCTAAAAAGCTCAATCACAACCTACATAAATATTTTGAGGAAAATCAAATTTTCAGGATAGATCATTATCTGGGTAAAGAGACCGTGCAAAACCTCCTAGTAACCAGGTTTGCCAATAGTATATTCGAGCCCTTATGGAACCGTAATTATATTCAACATGTAGAGATCACCAATGCCGAAAGTGTAGGTGTAGAAAAGCGTGGTGGGTATTACGACAGTTCGGGTGCGCTTCGCGATATGTTTCAAAATCATTTGTTACAAATTGTTTCATTGGTAGTAATGGAGCCTCCTATTGGTTCCACGGCGGAGGAGATCAGGAATGAGAAGGTAAAAGCGCTTAAATCGCTAAGAATAATAAAAGATCACAAGACACTTAATGAAAATACTATCCGAGGGCAGTATCTGGCCGCTACCATCGATGGGAAACAGGTAAAGGGTTACAGAGAAGAAGATGGCGTAGATCCAAATTCAACGACAGAGACTTTTGTGGCTCTCAAGTTTTTTGTAGACAATTGGCGATGGAAAGACGTGCCATTTTTTGTGAGGACCGCGAAACGCATGCCCACTAAAGTGACGGAGATCGTCATATATTTTAAACCCCCGCACCACCATATCTTTATGGATTCAGGGATGAACAACAAGGACAATAAATTAATCATACGGATTCAACCCGATGAAGGGATCCTTATCAAATTTGGCGTAAAGGTCCCGGGCTTAGGATTTAAGGTGGAACGCGCAAATTTAGATTTCTACTACTCCAGTCTGGCAAGAACTAATTTGATGGCTGCTTATGAAAGACTTTTACTAGATGCCATGCAGGGAGACGCTACCTTATATGCCCGTGCAGATGAGGTGGAAGCAGCGTGGGAATTTGTAGATCCCATCCTGGAATACTGGAAAACAAATAAAGAGGCTATGATTTATGGATATTCTGCCGGGGTATGGGGCCCACAGAATTCAGATGATTTAATGGAAGGTGAATATACCTGGCGTAATCCTGGGGCCAACCTGGCCGACGATCCGGGATTCTGTGTAATCAAATAGACACTATGGACCTACAAATTTGCAGTACCAAAGAAGAGGTGGCACAAAACTTTGCCTTGTATTTAGAACATTTTATAAAACATAAGGATATAGTTCATATGGCCCTATCCGGGGGGAGTACGCCTAAAATTGTTTTTGATGAACTCTCCAATACCAATAAATATAAGATAAATTGGACCAAGGTCCATTTGTACTGGGGCGATGAGCGCTGCGTGCCCCCAACGGACGATGAAAGCAACTATAAAATGACAGTGGCTCACTTACTGGAAAATATTGAAATTCCGAAGAGGAACATTCATCGTATCCTGGGTGAAAATGACCCTGTGAAAGAGGCGGTTAGATACGGAGATCTATTGACTAAAAATCTCCCAAATCAGCAAAAGATACCGGTTTTTGATATGGTGATTCTGGGGATGGGAGAAGATGGGCATACTGCCTCAATTTTTCCTTATGAAATAGAATTATGGGATTCTAAAAAGACTTGTGAAGTGGCGATACATCCAGAATCCGGACAAAAACGCATCACGATCACCGGAAAGGTGATCAATAACAGTGAATGGGTAATTTTCCTGGTGACAGGTGCAGGTAAGAAGGACAAAGTGGCTGAGATCATCCATAAAAAAGG
>NZ_JBATLB010000026.1:0-11839 GCF_049669965.1 Muriicola sp.
CCGTAAACCTTCAGGAAACACTCAAAGGAATTAATTGGGAGATGGCCACACAAAAAGTTGACTCCTTCCACAGCATTGCAGAATTGGTATATCATATGAATTATTTTGTAAACGTAGTGCTTAGGGTACTTCAAGGAATGCCCCTTGAAGGAAACGATGCGGTTAGTTTTGATTGTCCGCCCATTACTTCTCAACTAGACTGGGAAGCATTCCAAAAAAAGGCGTTCACAGAGGTGAAAACCTTTGCACCTCTGGTAGCAGCTTTACCCGAGCAGCGTTTATGGGAAGACATTGGAGATAAAAAATACGGATCCTACTACAGAAATCTGCACGGCATTGTTGAACATTGCCATTATCATCTCGGACAGATTGTCCTAATCAAGAAAATCATCCAACAGCGTACTTAGAAATAATTGCAATTTTAGCTATCCTTTGTTATTTTACAATAAAATTGCCGGATGGAATACCCCTCTTTTGAGTTCCTTATGTTTGCGCATTTATATACAGTTGTCCCTTGTTTCTTTATTGGTACGATACTTTTACTAATCAGTAAAGGCACTTCCCTGCATAAAATTCTGGGCCGCATTTACATGCCTTTAATGCTGATCACGGCCTTTATTACCTTATTTATTCCTGCACAGGTAGGACCTCAATTGATCTTTCATTTCGGATGGATCCACAGTTTTAGTTTTTTAACCCTCTATACGGTACCAACTGCCTATCTGGCCATCAAGAAGGGCAATATAAAATCGCACAGGCGTAAGATGATCTTATTATATTTTGGAGCGATCATTATAGCCGGTGGGTTTACCCTGGCTCCTGGCCGTTATCTTCACAATTTATTCTTTGGCTAATTCACATTTATGAAAATTATTTCAATCTTGCTCATAGCACTGATACTATCCAGTTGCCAGACCTCAAGACTTCCGCGGGAAAAAATATCTCAGTATTCCTATTATAAAGACTATTCCTATGAAAAAGACACCTTAAAAATCAGTCTTTCAAATCCATTGCATTGTCCTTTACGCGTTTTTATCGACGTCTCGGACACACTTCCTAAGGCTATCAGTAATGCCCTTAATCCTCTTACCCTAGCCCCTAAATCAGATACTCTGATTATGATCGGTGATATTCACAAGAAGCCAGCCGAGGTTTCATTTCGTTCTTTACTTGGTGATCCTACTAAAAAAATAACGCTGAAGCCACTTCAATTGCCGTTTGTGAGAAATAAAGAATATCGGGTGATCCAGGCATATAAAGGTAGTTTTACACATAACACTTCGTATTCTAGATATGCCATCGATTTCTCATTACCACTAAACGATACCATTAGTGCCGCCACCAACGGCTACGTTGTTGGGGTGATAGATGGCTATAAAGAAGGTGGAAAGGGAGCAAAATGGCGGCCGTTTGCAAATTTCATAACACTTTATGATCCTGAAACAGGTGTTTATACACAGTATGTACATCTGAATTACAAAGGAAGTTTGGTGTCTGTTGGTCAAGAAATTAGGGCGGGAGACCCTATTGGGAAATCCGGGCTTACGGGTCAAACCACCATTGAACACCTGCATTTTAACACATTGATTCCTGAAAATTCGCCAGGCGGAATGAAGTCTATCCCTGTTGATTTTGAGGAAGGTTATAAAGGTAAGTTGCTGAAAAGGAATGATATTGTTAAAAAATAGGGAAGGGAGGTAAGACCAAAGTACCAACTTAAAAAAGTAGGTATTTAAAGGAATCCTCATAAATTTTCAGTGTCTTACTTGTCCTTTTTATTTGATAGATCATATTCGTTTCTGAAACCCATGTCATGGACAAACTCGTTGCTATCTTTATCCTTTTCCAACAGAGTTTTCATGAGCTTACAGGACAGAAAAAGTTATTGACATACCTTTATGTTAAGGCACTTAAGGCCTCTTAAACCATTCTTTTTAAGAAATTTATTACATTTAAGTAATTTCAAAACAGCTAATTACACAACTTTTAGTAATAATAACCAACACCAACGATTATGAATCCAATTCTAAGAAATATTCTGGCCATTATCGCCGGCCTGGTCATCGGAAGCGCGGTAAACATGTTTTTTATTTCCCTGAATGGGAGTGTGATTGCCCTCCCGGAAGGAGTAGATGTTAGTACCATGGAAGGCCTCAAAGAAAGCATGTCACTTTTTGAGCCGAAGCACTTTATCTTTCCTTTTCTGGCGCATGCCATCGGCACCTTAGTTGGGGCCTATATTGCCGCAAAGATTGCAGCTACCCGCAAAATGCTGTTTGCCATGATCATTGGGGTTTCTTTTTTAATAGGGGGCATTATCAATGTCATTAATTTACCGGCGCCGGCATGGTTTTGCACCCTCGATCTTGTAGTTGCCTATATCCCTATGGCATGGGTAGGAGGAAAATTAGGTGCAGGTAAATCCTAAGTTCCACGGCACTCAAATCATGTTAGATAACTCATTAAATACGGGAGTTTTTGATCAGTTTCCTATTCTAAAGACCAATAGGCTGCATCTGAGAGAATTAAACAAGGCCTATACCCTATCTTTCTATACCCTGCGTTCTGATAAAAAGGCACTTAAATTCATGGATACGGGTCCTTTAGAAAATATGATGGCGGCAGAAAAGATGATTCAGGAGAATGTAGACATGTTCCAGATGAAAGAAGGGATAAGTTGGGCAATCACGGATAAAGAACAAGAAAGATTTATGGGGTATTGTACTTTTTGGAAACTCGATCAAAAAAATGCCCGCAGCGAACTTGGTTTTGCCATGCTTCCTGAAAACTGGGGCAAGGGATATATGGAAGAAGCCTTGAAGGCAGTAATAGATTTTGCCTTTAGACAATGGCAACTCCACAGTATTGAAGCCAACATAAACCCGTTAAATGAGAGGTCCAGACAGTTGCTCATAAAACTAGGATTCCGGAAGGAAGGATATTTTAAGGAAAATTTCTGGTACAACGGACAATTCTTAGACAGCGCTATTTATAGTCTCCTCGAAACATGGCGAACCTAGTTTTGAAGTGCTTTCTTCATGTTTTTAAGTATCTTTAAGGGCGAGATGATCCTGTAAAGGGGATCTTCAGAAAGACTACATGTAACCAACTCTAGCTCTAATTCAATGAAAAAAGTTCTAATACTCAATGCTCTTATTTGGGCGGCTGTAATCCTGATCACCTCCTCCTTAATGGGAAAACATGAAAACGCGCAAATCATTATTGGTGTTCTTGCGGTAGCTTTTACCATTCAGAATGGCTTTACTTATGGATTTTTAAAAGATAAAAAATAACATGTTTCCGACCTCTAAAATTAAACCTCCCGGAAATGGTAGTTTATTTTTATGGATGCTGCTTTTATGGATTCCCGTTATTAACGCGCAAGACTCCTTGCTCAACAATACCTATAACCGCCCCTCTACTTCTCTAAATGGAATCTGGAACTACATTGTAGATCCATACGAAAACGGATTTTATAATTACAGGTTAGAGGCCTTTGAAGATCAGGAAGATCCGGGCCAAAATGCTTTTTTTACAAACGCCAAACCAAGCAGCCCCTCCGACCTTATTGAATACGACTTTGATCTAGCTGATAGTTTACTTGTCCCGGGAGATTGGAATACCCAGAAAGAAAAACTCTTTTACTACGAAGGAAGTCTTTGGTATAAGACATCTTTTGATCATACACCTGCCAATCTCTCTAATCGCACCTTCCTGTATTTTGGAGCTGCTAATTACCAGGCAGATGTCTACCTCAACGGCCAGAAACTGGGCAAACACATAGGAGGCTTTACGCCTTTTAATTTTGAGATCACCCAAATTCTCAGACCCAGGGATAATTTTCTGATCCTTAAGGTTGATAACAAACGAGTTAAGGATGGGGTGCCAACCTTAAATACAGACTGGTGGAACTATGGCGGACTTACCAGAGACGTAAAACTCATCGAAACCACTGCCACGTTTATCGGGGATTATTTCTTGTATTTAGATGCTGCAAATCCTGAAAAAATAAATGGTTATGTGCAGCTCAACGGACCGGAATTAGAGAACCATCCTGTACGATTACAGATCCCGGAATTATCAGTAGATACAACCTATTTCACCAATAAAATGGGAAGAACAGAGGTTGCATTTACCGCAGAGAATATTGCCTATTGGTCTGTGGAAGATCCAAAGCGTTATCAAATCATTTTTTCATCCAGGGAGGATCAACTTACCGATCAGATCGGTTTTCGTTCCATTAGTACCCGGGAAGATGATATACTTTTGAACGGCGAACCTATCTTTTTAAAAGGGATCTCCATTCATGAGGAAAGTCCGGCTAGGGGTGGCCGCGGTAATTCAATGGAAGATGCGCGCCAATTGCTGAGCTGGGCCAAAGAACTAGGTTGTAATTTTGTCCGACTTGCACATTATCCGCACAATGAACACATGGTGCGATTGGCAGACGAAATGGGGATGCTGGTCTGGGAAGAAAACCCCGTATACTGGACCATCTCCTGGGACAATCCCGAAACCTATGCCCTGGCAGCTAATCAGCTTACAGAACTCATTGCCAGAGATAAAAACAGGGCATCTGTCATCATTTGGTCCATGGCGAACGAAACACCTGCCAGTGAACCCAGAACCGAGTTCCTTAGCAAACTGGCAGCCCTGGCAAGAACTAAGGATCCTTCCAGGCTAATCAGTGCAGCCCTCGAACAAAGTGCCTACCGTGGAGAATCTAACGTACGTACTATTCAGGATGACTTTGCCAAGGTGGTAGACGTATTGAGTTTTAATCAATATATAGGTTGGTACGACGGACTTCCTGAAAAGGCGCAAAATATTAGCTGGGTTATTGAACATAATAAACCCGTCCTGATCTCTGAATTTGGAGGTGGCGCAAAACAAGGGTTCCATGGAGATAAAAACACCCGGTGGACAGAAGAATACCAGGAATATCTTTATGAAGAGACTTTAAAAATGCTAAGCTCAATTAAGCAGCTCCGGGGCATGTCCCCATGGATACTGGTAGATTTCAGGTCTCCAAGAAGGATGTTGCCAAAAATACAAGATGGATGGAACCGCAAAGGACTGATTTCTGACGAAGGGAAAAAGAAAAAAGCATTTTTTGTGTTGCAGCAGTTTTATAATTCGAAAGACTAATGCAGATAACAGTTGGCAAGTTAATAGTTATTGTTTTTGCTGTGTTCATCATAGCAGTAGGATTTTTAATGCTTTTACGTCCTGAAAAAGCGAGGGAGATTTTAAGAAAGGCTGGCAGCACCCCCCTGATCAATTATGGGGAACTAACCCTGCGCCTGATCCCTGCAATAGGCTTGATCCTATGTGCTCACGCTTCAAAATTTCCGCAATTCCTTGCCCTACTCGGTTGGTTTATGATTGGCACATCCCTGTTGCTGATGTTACTTCCAAGAAAATTCCACCATGCCTACGCTTTACAAAGTGCCGGAATACTTAACCCCTTTCGTATACGGGCCCTGGCGCCGCTTTCCTTTATTTTTGGTGGCTTTTTATTATATGCCGTACTTTGATCTAAAGCGCATCTTTTATAATAGAGGCAACTACTTCGGGGTTTAGCAAGGTGCTGATGTCTCCCAAATTGTCGGTGTCCTGAGAAGCTATTTTTCGAAGGATACGCCTCATGATCTTCCCACTGCGTGTCTTTGGAAGACCCGGCACAAATTGAATCTTCTCTAATTTGGCAATAGGACCTATATGTTCTGTGATCTGCTGGTTGATCTCTTTGCGGAGGTTATCCCTGTCTCTGGATTCTCCAACTTCTTTTAAGATCACAAAACCATACAAGGCATTTCCTTTTATATCATGAGGAAAACCAACGATAGCCGATTCCGATACTGCCGGATGTTCATTGATAGCATCCTCAATTGGGGCAGTCCCAAGATTATGCCCGGATACAATGATCACATCATCTACTCTCCCGGTAATCCTGTAGTACCCTACGGCATTTCTCAAAGCACCATCGCCCGTGAAGTACATATTCTTATAGGCCGAGAAATAGGTCTCATAATAACGCTTATGATCTCCCCAAATGGTCCTGGCCATTGATGGCCAGGGAAATTTGATGCACAACCTGCCTTCTACCTGGTTACCCATAAGTTCCTCCCCATGTTCATCCATTAACGCAGGCTGTATTCCAATAAATGGCAGGGTGGCATAGGTAGGGGTTGTAGGTGTTACAAAGGGAATGGGTGAGATCATTATACCTCCCGTTTCTGTTTGCCACCAGGTATCTACGATCGGGCTTTTATTTCTTCCAATATTATTGTTATACCAGTGCCACGCCTCCTCATTGATAGGTTCTCCCACGGTACCCAGCACCTTCAGGGAGGAAAGATCGTGCGAATCTACAAAATCCAGGCTTTCTTTTGCCAGGGCTCTAATTGCAGTAGGAGCAGTATAGAACTGTGTTACCTTGTGCTTGGCTACTACATCCCAGAACCGGCCATGGTCCGGATAGGTGGGTACACCTTCAAACATTACCGTTGTGGCACCATTGGCAAGTGGGCCATAGACAATATATGAATGCCCAGTAATCCAACCAATATCGGCCGTACACCAATACACGTCATTCTCCTGGTAGCGAAAGATATTTTTAAAAGTATAGGCCGTATAAACCATATATCCTCCAGAGCTGTGAACCATTCCTTTTGGCTTACCGGTAGAGCCTGAGGTATATAGAATAAATAAGGGATCCTCGGCATCCATGACCTCTGCTGTACATACATCACTGGCCTTATCTAACAAGGGTTGCAACCAATGATCTCTCCCTTTTTCCATATGGATTGAAGCTGCTGTTCTTTTCACCACTAATACCGATTTAACTCCGGGGCATGACTCCAGGCCTTGATCTACAATGCCTTTCAAATCAATGGTCTTGGCACCACGATATGAGCCGTCTGAGGTAATTACCATTATACAGTCGCAATCATTGATCCTGGTTGCAAGGGCTTGAGAAGAGAACCCGGCAAAGACCACAGAATGGATAGCTCCGATCCTGGCACAAGCAAGTACTGAAATTGCAAGCTCTGGGATCATGGGGAGGTAAATACAAACCCTGTCACCCTTTTGAACTCCTTGTTCCTTTAGCACATTGGCTAACTTACAGACTCTTGCATGAAGTTGCTTATAGGTGATATGCTGGGCTTCTTCCTTTGGGTCATTGGGTTCAAAAAGGATGGCTGTTTTATCGCCCCGGACGTATAAATGCCGGTCTAAACAATTTTCGGTTATGTTTAGTTGTGCCCCCTCGAACCACGTTACTTCGGGCTTTGTAAAATCCCATCGAAATACCCGCTCCCATCTTTTTTTCCAGACAAAATGTTCTTCTGCTATCTCTTCCCAGAAGTTTTCAGGTTCCCGTACCGATTTGCGATACAATTGAAAATATTCTTCCAGGTGTTTTATATTGTAATTACTCATAGTATTGTTTTTAATGTGCACTAGCCCTGCCAGCCCCTTTTGGTAGGCGGATATCCTCCACAATCTGCTGTACTTCCTCTGGTGGATCCTTGGTAAAGGCAGAAATGACCAGGGCTACTATAAAATTAAGCAACATTGCTACAGTACCAAAGCCTTCAGGTGAAATTCCAAACCACCAGTCTTCCGGCTCTCCACCTCCAAACATATCGAACTTAAATTTTAGCATATAATAGAGCATCACCAGAATACCTGCCACCATACCTGCTGTGGCTCCTTCTTTATTCATCTTCTTATAAAAAATTCCCAGAATAATTGCAGGAAAAAAAGAAGCAGCCGCAAGGCCAAAGGCCAATGCCACCGTAGCCGCTACAAAGTCGGGGGGATTGATCCCAAAATACCCTGCAATAGAAACCGCCACTACCGCGGATACTCTGGCAAAAACAAGTTCACCTTTATCTGAAATGTCTGGCTTCCATTGTTTTTTGATAAGGTCATGCGAGATTGCTGTTGAGATCACTAAAAGCAAGCCTGCAGCCGTGGACAAGGCCGCTGCCAAACCACCTGCGGCAACCAGGGCGATCACCCAATTAGGCAAATCGGCAATTTCGGGATTGGCCAGTACAGTTATATCCGGATCCACTGTTAATTCGTTCTTTTCCGCATCGCCCACATACTGGATAAGACCATCGTTATTTTTATCATTAAAAACTATAAGTCCGGTTGTTTCCCATTTCTGAAACCAGGGCGGCATTTGCTCGTAGGGTTGATCCCGGACGGTCTCTAAAAGGTTGGTTCTGGCAAAGACGGCAACTGCCGGAGCAGTGGTATATAAAATAGCAATAAAGAGCAAGGCGTAGCCCGCAGATTTTCTGGCGTCCCGTACATTGGGCACCGTAAAGAACCGCACAATAACATGTGGTAATCCTGCTGTTCCTACCATCAGTGCCGCGGTGATACAAAAAACATCGATCATGGCCTTAGAACCATCTGTATAGGCCGTAAAACCGAGATCCGTTGAAAGTCCGTCCAACTTATCCAACAAAGAGATCTCCTCGCCCAAAACATTGGCGCCCATTCCCAATTGCGGTATAGGATTGCCAGTCATTTGGATAGAAATAAAAATAGCCGGGACCATAAAGGCAAAGATCAAGACACAGTACTGGGCCACCTGGGTATAAGTGATCCCTTTCATACCCCCTAACACAGCGTAAAAGAGTACTATGATCATTCCAATAATAACACCGGTATTGATAGGAACTTCCAAAAAGCGTGAAAATACAAGGCCCACTCCGCGCATCTGTCCGGCTACGTAGGTAAAGGAAACCAGCAAGGCACAAACCACCGCCACCGTTCGCGTAATGTTGGAGTAATAACGATCCCCGATAAAGTCGGGCACTGTGAACTTCCCAAACTTCCTAAGATAGGGTGCCAGGAGAAGCGCCAGCAGCACATAGCCCCCTGTCCAACCCATCAGATATACGGAGCCGTCGTAGCCGGTAAAGGACAAGAGACCTGCCATGCCCAAAAAAGACGCTGCAGACATCCAGTCGGCCGCAGTAGCCAATCCATTGGCCAGGGCAGAAACGTGGCCTCCTGCTATGTAAAAATCGCTTGTAGAGGTTGCTCTGGACCATATGGCTATCCCTATGTAGATTGTGAAGGAAATAATGACCAGCAGTAAGGTCCAGCTTTGCACATCCATAGACTACTCTTTTGGATTTTTATTTTGAATGGTCATCGTATCCATATTTCTTATCGAGTTTGTTCATGAGTCTGACATAAACAAAGATGAGGATCACAAAGACGTAAATGGCCCCTTGTTGGGCAAACCAGAATCCCAGGCCGAAACCTCCTATTCTGATGGTATTTAAAGCATCCTTAAAAAGAATTCCCGCACCAAAAGAGACCAAAAACCAGATGCTCAGTAAGAAAATAAGGTAGCGCAAATTCTCTTTCCAATAGGCGGTAGCCTTTTTTTGTTTTGTATCCATTCGCAGTTAATGAAGTAAGCCAGGAACAAAATACTAAATTATCCGGGATTAGTATGCCGTGGCGACTTTTATCGATAAAGAAATAGAAGTAATTATTGTTCCAGGCTCACGGCCTGAAATCCCTGAAGTTCCTGCTCTTCAAACCAGACAGTAAGCTCAATGGGATTGCAGCATACCTCGCAGTCTTCTACATAGGTTTGATTGGCAACTGACCTGTCTAAAAGCATGGAGATCTCTTCCCAGCAATACGGACATTGAAAAAAATGTTCGATCATGGTATGCTTTATAGTTCTACGTTCAATAGTTGCCCGGTGAGCTGTAGCAGTTGAAGTTCTGCCAGTTTAGCGTCATACTTAGCCAAATTCTTATTGGTCAGGGCGTTGAGAAGGTTTATCTGTGCTTGCCTGAATTCAATGGAAGTGATACGTCCCAATTGAAATTGTTCCCGGGAACGATCAAAATTATTTTCATTGGTGATCACATTTTTTTCCTGGATGCCATAGATATCTAACCTGTTCTTATAGAATTCTAGGGCATTGAGAATATCTCTGTTTACTTCCAACTCCACCTGATTCTTAAGAAGCTCCTGATTCTTAAATGCGATCTTGGCATTTTTAACTCGTACCGCTGTTCCGCCACCATCAAACAGATTCCAGGTTAAACGGGCGCCAAGATTCAGATTATACGTAGTATTGTTAGTTCCGGGGAAGAATGCTGAGGCGGCACTTTGGTTAAGATTCCATCCATAGGAACCGGTTAGGCCAATGTTAGGAAGGTAGCCACTTCTGCTTATCTTAATATCGTAGTCATTGATTGTCAGGTTCTTCTCTATTTGAAGAATTGCGACGTTATTCTCTTTTGCCTGGGCAATATACTCGTCTAATTGTAATCTGGGAATAAAGGTTACTACCGTATCTACCTCAAAAACCTCATTCAAGTTCTGATTGAGAACCACATTTAGATCGCGTTTTGTATTGGCCAACTGTTGTTTGGCATTCAGCAGGTTGATGCTGTCATTAGTAACATCTACTTCTGCATTCAGGATATCTAATTTGGTATTCTGCCCATATTCAAAAGCGTATTCTGCCCGGGTGATCCTGTCTTTGGAGATATCAAGGGCTTGTCTAAAAACATTGACATTCTCCGAAAGCCTGGCTACTTCAAAATAAACGCTTAGCAGTTGCAACATGGTATTCTCAATGGTTTCCCTGGCTTGCAATTCGGTGAGCTGGTACTGCTCCTTCAGGCTCTTGTAATTATACAGGCGTCCCATTCCATCAAAAAGGGTATAGTCTAAAGTTAGGCCCGTATTGTAGCGCTGTGCCTCTGCCTGATCGATCACAAAATCTGGTCTTGGATCTCCATTTTCCAGCAACTGACCCGGAAATTCAATGACAGCATCATCCCGGTTATAGGTGGCTCCTGCATCTGCTGTAAGGGAGGGTAGAAAACCGGAGTTTAGTATGCTTTGATTGTTATCTGCAATGGCTATCTGGTTCCTTGCAACCTGGATCCCAAAATTATTTTTGAGCGCCTGGGCAACCGCCTCTTGTTTTGAGAGTATTGTTTCCTGAGCTACGAGTTGTAAACCTCCCAAAAAAAATAACAGGAGTATGGAAGTGAGGTACCTTCTTCTCATTAATCTTTATCTTCTAATGTTACCTGTTCTTTTTTCCTAGATCTCTTTGACGGGTCTGTCACCGGAGGGATGTGAACGCTGGTGGTTTTTTTCAGTTTATCTTTTAGTTTAGCTTCCTGTACCTGTTCTTTAATTACCCTTTCCACATGCTCCTTCTCCAGGCGTTCTCCTGTTTTTAACCAGGCGATGTTGCCCTTCCAGGAGTTCACTGCAGAAAGTAGTAAAGGCAGCATCAACAAGGTAAGTACGGTAGCAATACCTATTCCATACGAAATGGAGATGGCCATGGGCTTCAGGAATTGGGCCTGTCTGCTTTTCTCGAGCAAGAGTGGGGCGAGACCTGCGATGGTCGTTAATGAGGTTAAAAAGATAGCCCTGAACCTAGATTTGCCTGCTTCGTACAGTGCATCATCAAATTTCATCCCTTGCCTTAAATAGGAATTAAATTTCCCAATCAAAACCAATCCATCATTTACCATAATACCTATCAAGGCTATAATACCCAGTGCGGATAAGACGTTGATTGGAAATCCATGAATATAATGGCCCCACCCAACACCTATAATACTAAACGGAATCATAGAGAGCAAGATCACAGGCTGGCTATACGATCTGAAGGTAAAGGCGATTACTGCGAATATCAGGAATAGTATTACCGGAAATACAGCGTTGGCGGATCTCGATAATTTCTGAGCTTCCCTGTTTTGGCCTTCATAAGAAACAGATAGGCTTGGATACTTGGCCAGCAGGTCCGGAATAAAAT
>NZ_JBATLB010000027.1:0-4466 GCF_049669965.1 Muriicola sp.
ATAGTCTTCGGGGTACTTTTCGGCTAGTTTTAGACCAATAACACTACCATAAGAAAAACCGAGTAGAACAATTTTCTCTTTATTGAATCTCTTTTTGAGGTATAGTGTCAATTCATGGGCATCACTAACCAAACTTTCAATGCTTAGATTCTTCGGGTTTGGGTTTCTTTGGTAAGAAAGGCCACAACCCGCTTGATCCCAAGAAACTAAAATCATTTCTTCCGTCAAGTCGGCATTAAAATATCTCAAATGTGGTGTCTGTGGCCAACCTGGTCCACCATGTAAAAAGAGTAATACCGGTAATTGATCTGAAGCACCGGTCATTTCCACATATTGCTCTTCACCACCTAATTCTACAAAAGTTTTTTCTTGAACTCTTGTCGTGCTTTCATTGGTTTTTGTATTCTTATTTTCCCGATTTTGACACCCCAAAAGAAAGATTATTAATAAAATGGATACAATATTTTTCATGTTTTTTGTTTTGTCAATCTTTTAGCTAACATTGTTCAATAGTTATTCTTCATCTTCCAAGCTATTCACTTTTCTAAATGCAAACTTTGGTGCTATTCTAGAAACTATATAAAGCATTTTTGCTCCAGCTACTCTTATCTCTTTTTTATTTTTTTCTAATCCTTTAATCATTTCATTTACTGCTTTTTCAGCAGAAATTGCAATTTTTGGAGGTTTCCCTTTATGCCAGGGAGTTTTAACTGCTGGAAACATTACTTCAACAATATTAATATTGGAGTTTTCTGTTTGTTTTCGGAATACTTGTGTGAAAGAATGAAGCGCTGCCTTTGTTGCGTTATAAAAAGGATAATCAGCACGTGGTGTATATATTAGCCCTGTTGTAATGTTTATAATTGTTGGTTTATTGTTTTTCTGTAAAATTGGGCTTAGCAAATGAATTAACCTTATCGGTGCCATGAAGTTCGTTTGCATTTCATTTTCGGCCATTTCTACTATTGTATCCGTGTTTAAAAAATTTGTTTTATTGACAATAGCAGCATTGTTTATCAAAACATTTAATTCAGGGTGTTTTTCGGTTATCTTTTTCGAAAAATTAATGCACTCTTCACTAATTGATAAGTCACATTGATATGTGATTAGTTTGGGTTCAATCTCTCTAGCTTTGGTCAGCTTTTCATTTGATCTACCACAAATAATAACTTTGTTGCCTTTTTGAATTAATACTTTGCTTAATTCCAGACCAATGCCCGAACTTCCACCAGTAATCAAGACAGTATTGTTTTCGAGTTTCATAATGATATTTTTAGTTTTACAATACTGCAAAATTACATTGCTGATAACTCGTAGGCGTTGACCTAGGTCAAAAAGCAATGTTCTTTCTAATTCGGCTTAATGTTGACGGCTTTATTCCCAGGTAAGAGGCAATTATTCCTTGACTTATTCGCTGATCCATTCCAGGGTATTCATTAAGGAAGTTTTTATATCGTGTTTCTGCATCAAGTAGTAGTAAATCCCTTTCTCTTTTTTCTTTTATCATGAATCCTTTTTCGACAAATTTTAATCGGAATTTGATCCAAAAAATATCATTCTCCATTAGACGCATAAAATCCTTCCAATAGACTTCTACTATTTTAGAATCCTCGAGTGCTTCAATTGAAAAAAATGAAGGTGCCTCTAATATCATTGCAGAGTAAGAACTAATAATCAAGTTTTCTTCGATTATGCCCTTTGTAATTTCATTTCCTTTGTCATCTACATATATATATCGGAACAGACCTGAAAGAACAAATGCAATTTTTTTAGGGATTGCCCCGGCTCTAATATAATTATCTGAAGCTTCGATTGATATCGTCTTACTTATAGATAGAAAGTCATCAATTCTATTTTCGGGTAATATGTTTTTTAGTTGCTCAATCACTTTTGCTTGTTGCTAACGGTATTGTATATGAAAAGTAGCGCATTTATAAGCACTGACCTTTCGGAAAACAATATACTTAATTAAACGCAAAAACGGTTCAGGCTTGCACCTGAACCGCTATTTTTTATATACGTTGTTGTGGCACGTTTTTTATCCGTACACAGCATTTTCGGCTACTTTTCTGTTCGCTTCCAAATCCGATTTTACGCTGTCCAATTTCATTCCGATTGTCATTAACGCAACTTTTCCAAGTGGTAAACGAAGCGTAGGGTTATCCGAATATACCAAGTCGATAATCGCTTTTGATGCTTTTATTGGGTCACCTTCTTGTTTACCGTCCACACTTCTTAATTTGGTTCTGAATGCTCCTGCGGTTTCCGAATAATCGTCAATCACGCTTTCTGCAATTCCAAGTCCATTTCCTGCGAATTTTGTTCGGAATGGTCCTGGCTCAACTATTGAAACTTTAATTCCGAGTGGTGCAACCTCTTGTGCTAATGCTTCGCTAAATCCCTCAACGGCAAATTTACTCGCATTGTAAATTCCAAATCCTGCAAACGCTTTAATTCCTCCGTGAGACGAGATTTGGACAATATGTCCATTTTTTTCGTTTCGCATATGTGGAAGAATTGTCTGTGTTAATTTCAATGTTCCGAAAAAATTCGCTTCAAAAACTCTTCGAGTCTCTTCCATTGAAGTCTCTTCAATCGCGCCTACAAAGCCAACACCTGCATTATTGACCAAAACGTCAATTCTCTCGAATTTTGACAACAATTTCTCAACACTTCTATCAATACTTTGTTCTTCGGTAATGTCTAAAAGAATCGAAAAAGCACTATTAGAGTATTTCTTGTTGAATTCGTCAACTTGGGATTGCTTTCGAAACGTCCCGATTACGAAGTCGCCTTTTTCCATTACGGATTCAGCAAGTGCTTTGCCCAATCCACTTGATATTCCTGTTATGAGCCAAATTTTCTTATTCATAATGGTATTATTTAAGTGCTTGAATAATGTCAGAAGCTTCTACACGATTTCTGTAATCTCCGTCTATTGCCTTTGCAAAAGAAATTGTACCTTCTTTTTCAATAATGAAAACTGCTGGTACTGGTAATTCTTGAGAATCGTCAGTATAATGACTGTCGAAATCAATGCCTAGGGCCTTCATTGTTTCAATAGGCGTTTCGCCATTTTTAAAGATGGTTGTAAATTGTCGTGTAACGATATTTCCATTATCACTTAACACCTCAAATTGTAATTCATTTTTTTCTTTAATGTTTAAAGATTCATCTGGTGTTTGAGGCGAGATAGCAACTAAATTGGCACCTAATGATTGGATGTCTTCCAATACGTGCTGATATTGATTTAATTGCAAATTGCAATAAGGGCACCACGAACCTCTGTAAAACGTAAGGACAACTTTTCCTTTTTCTAAAAGTGCATTTAGGGTTATGGTTTCCCCAATAGCATTAGATAAAGAAAAATTGGGTGCTTTGTCTCCAACCTTTAACTTTAAAATAGATTGATGATTTTCTTTTAATGCATTAGCATCTGTATCAAAGACAGCGAGTGCTTCCTGTGGTAACATTTTGCCTAAATTGTTCTGTAATTCTTTTAGACCTTCTTGGTAAGAAGGTATTTGTGTTTGTGTGCTCATTTTACTCTGTTTTTAATTATGTCGTTATTGACTTTACAAAGTTGTGTTACTTTAGAGTGATAGAAAATGAACTGAATTAGGAAATTTACTTGAACTAGTTCAAGATTTTAAGGTCAAACGCTTCCGAATTTTACTCAAAAATTCAGGCGACATACCAAGATAGGATGCCAATGCATATTGCGGTACACGCTGAATTATGGCAGGATATAGTTGCTGAAATTCAAGATAACGTTCTTCTGCAGATTTGCCTAAATTGGAAAGCACTCGTCTTTGCGAAAAAGCAAAAGACTTTTGTGCTACCAGTCTAAAGAAACGCTCAAATTTTGGATTTTCACTACATAATTCTTCAACATCGGTATAAGCAATTTGCTGAACAATAGAATCTTCAAGGGCCTCTACAAAAAGGGAAGCAGGTGTTTGATGAATATAACTATTAAAGTCGCTAATGAACCAGTCCTCAATGGCAAACTGAATGGTATGGTCTATACCTTCATCATTCACAAAATAACTACGGAAAGCTCCTTCTAAAACATAGGTTTGATGAGAACAAACAAAATTGGGTTGAACAATAAACTGTCTTCGTTTCACTTTTGTAGTTCTAACAATTGAAACAAACTGTTTTTCGTCCTCCTCATTTAAAGGGACGTAACGCTTAATGTTGTTTAATATGTTTTCGTAGTTTTTCAACGTTTGTTCTAATGTGCCACAATGTTATGATATGGAGTGTTTTAATGATCTATATCAGATGATAAGCGAAGTTATAAGAAATTAAATCAAGAATCAAACTAAACTAATTCATCAACTCTTCAATCTCATCAGCTTCAATCGGGATGTTGCGCATAAGGTTAAAAGGCTCGCCTTTTTTCTGTATTACCACATCGTCTTCTAATCTTATTCCAAAGCCTTCTTCTGGGATGTAAATAC
>NZ_JBATLB010000028.1:0-2133 GCF_049669965.1 Muriicola sp.
CGGGATGTGGCGCAGTCTGGTAGCGTACACGGCTGGGGGCCGTGTGGTCGCAGGTTCAAATCCTGTCATCCCGACGAACTGCCATACTGGCAATATCAAAACCCTGCTAATCATATGATTATCAGGGTTTTTCATTTTTTCTGCAATCATATGATATCGTTTAAAACCACCCTTCTGGTGTGCAATTCGGTGTACAAAGCGGTACGCAATTTGTGCTAATTTTAAATAGCATTTAGTTCATTTTAGATGTAGTCTTTAAACAATAGTGTTTAACCCAAAAGACTTATAACATGCGTACGGACAGCACATTAGGGGTGATATTCTTCACCCGGAAAAAGAGAAGTAATCCAACTATATTGGCCATTTACGCCCGTATCACGGTCAATAAAGAACGCGCAGAATTCAGTATAAAGCGGGACATTTCGGTGTGCAATTGGGATATTTTCAGGTGTCGGGCCAAAGAAACGAGCGAAAATCTTATTTTATTGAACACCTATTTGGACGATGTACATGCCGAAGTCCTCAATGCCCACAAGCAATTGCACTCGGAAAGGAAGCTGATTACGGCCAAGGCAATCAAGCTAAGGTACTTCGGGGAGGACGAAGAACGAATGTCCCTGATGAAGGCCGTGGAATACCATAACAAGAATATCAACAACGAGTTAAAGCCCGGTACCCTAAAAAACTACTTTTCCACTGAGAAGTACCTGCAAGAATTTTTAAGGGAAAAATTTAAGACTGATGATATCTACTTAATCCAACTGAACTATAGGTTCATTGTCAACTTTGAAAACTATATCAGAACCTATAAACCCAAAACAGCAAGAAGGACCTGTACCAATAATGGTGTGATGAAGCATATGGAACGGTTGATGAAAATAGTCAATTTAAGCCTAAGGATGGAATGGTTGGAGAAAGACCCATTTCGAAACTACAAGCTTCGATTTGTGAAAAATGAACGTAGCTACCTCACCGAAAGAGAGCTTAAATTGATTGAGGATACCTCTTTCATGCCCATAGGTTTAAAAAGGGTCAAGGATATATTCCTGTTCAGTTGCTATACAGGGCTTTCCTATGTCGATATCAAAGAACTAAAACCCAACCAAATACTTATTGGAATCGATGGTAACCAATGGATACATACCAAAAGGGCGAAGACCGATGAACCGGTCAAGATTCCGCTGCTGCCCATGGCCAAAGCAATACTTGAGAAGTATCGAGAAGAAAGTATACTAACAGATGAACTGTTGCCGGTCTATAGCAATCAAAAGACCAATCAAATACTAAAGGAGATAGCCAATGCCTGTGGTATCCATAAGAACATCACCTTCCATACTGCCAGACATACGTTTGCAACGACGGTCACCTTATCCAATGGAGTTCCCATAGAGACAGTTTCGAAGTTATTGGGACATACAAAACTATCCACAACACAAATCTATGCAAGGGTATTACAAAAGAAAGTAGGGGAGGACATGAATGATTTGATGGAGAAGTTAAAAAGGAAACAAGAAGTTGAAAGAAGCGCAGCCCCCAAATCCTTACCCTAACTTTTGTGCAAGGTTCCTGTTGGGATTTCTTCACAATCCAGGTATGCACGGATTTTAGCCTAATAAAATATTGAACTCAAAAACAGCGACAAAATGAATAGCAAAATTTTATTGCCGGTGCCAGTATAGGTTTCGGCGCTATAAATGTAAAATCTTATTAGATTAACGACATTAAGTTGCGACAACCATGTGAAACCTTTGCACTAAGACTAAAACGATAGAACAAGAACAGATTGATTTAAGTGATCAATCTGTCGAAATGAACGTAATACAACATGATCTTGTTGTCCAAGAAATAGTTAAGAGTGTGGAACTAATAGGTAGTTTGGATGAATTGATCAATATTGAACAGTCGGAGTGCTCAGCATTTAAGAAAATTTCACGAAAGAATAATTTAAACGTTTATTCGATATCAACGTAATAGGGGTATAAAAGGTCAACACAGCTGTACTACCCAATATGGGTGGGCAAGGAGGGGAACTGATTATTCATGTGTTAAGCATTCTTGGTAGAATGGCCCTGCCTTGCTTTTTCATACAAACAAAAGTTCATACCGGTTAGATTTAGCAGGTCAAAAACTCTA
>NZ_JBATLB010000029.1:0-15260 GCF_049669965.1 Muriicola sp.
CTCCGTAAGAGTAGGTTTTAATAAAACACTATGGCTGCTAACGTGTTCGTGTATGATTTGTAGTGTTGAGGAACTAAGTTAGCAAAAAGGGACGAAGATTGCGGGAATTCGGCAGAATTCCCCTAACCATCATTAAACACTATGAATTATACACGGTGTTGTGCTTTCGTTATTTAAACTTTTTGATTTATTTTTTCAAGACGTTTAAAACAATTATTAATTTTTACCCAGTTCATTTTCTAAAGCTTCTTTTACTTCAATAATTTCTTGCTTTCCTTCTTCAAATCTATAATTGGTCCATTGTCGTGCAAAAATTATCGATTTCGTTACAGTTTGAAATTTTATGTCGTTTTGAAGATTGAACAAGTTAATGGGTTCTGCAGAGACATAGGGTTCTTCAACATTAAATTTCTCCATAACTTCATCTGCGTGCTGTCTTTGAACATTTATTATGGCTTGTCTAACATTATCAACCATGTAATAATATTTGTATTCATACAATTCCGAAATTTTTTTTCTTAGAGTTTGATTCTTGACAAGATTTAATCCTCTTGATTTTAAGTTTTCGTAGCCAACTTTAATGGGCTGGAAATTACCATGGCCGTAGAGGTTTGCATAATCGTATCTCAGAGAGTCTGTTAAGGGTGTTTTATTTTTTAAATGCTCAATTACTCGACTATTGTATTCAATATAACTGTCGTTTTCTTTTTGTTTTATTTCTATGTTTTTTATATCTGTGTCCAGATTTAATAAAATCTCATTTAGGATATCACTTTCTAATTTTCTTTCTGCTCTATTATTATTCCAGTTGTTGACTTGTAGTGCCAAAAGGATACCAATCATAACAAGAACTATTTCTCCAATGGCATATTTTAAATACTTTGCTGTTTTCGAGCCAGCCGTAGCTTTAGCCGAGGTTGGGTTTTTCTCCATAAGCAGATTTTGACGAATTTTTCTGAAGAATTTTATCATTGGTAGCGGTTTCTGATAATGAAGCACAACGTTCTTGTATATGGTTTCTTGCGTGTTTTAAGCACCTAATTTAGCAAATACAACCGAATAGGAAATCCGAAAGTCCCGATAGCTATCGGGATTCGTAAGTAAATTTGCACAAGCATTTAATTTTATACAGTGTTGTAAAACGGTTTTTATTCATTTTCTCTAACAAATAGTAATTTCTTTCCGTTTGTCAATTCGATTGAAATTGTATCTTTTTTTATTTTTTTCAGAGTTTTTCCTTCGTTGCGTTTTTCAAAAGTCAAATTATACATAAGTGTGTTTATTGTATCATATACACGAGTTGTATAAGGTAATTTTTCCATTCTATTCAATTTTCCGAAAAGCGTTGATTTCACTTCTTTCACAACATTGTCTTTTTTCAAGTTAAATTCAGGGTTTACTTTTATTATAGTTGCTAATCCGTTTTCTTTTTCGTCAATGAACTCATAATAGTATCCAGTTTTTATATACAAATCAGTTTGTTCATTAAATTCTATTCGAGTGTAGGCAAGTCTATCGTAAGGAAGCTCAGTTCCAATATAATTGTATTCGTGAAAATGTCCTGGTGGACAACCGATTAAAGTAAAACAGGTCAGAATCAGAATAGATATTTTAATTTTTGATTTCACTTTGCTTAGGTTTGGTCAAAATGTTTTACAACAATGGGATATAGTTCTGAACTATATATCACTATATAATCTAAGATAGCACAATTAAGGTTTATAAGAACAAGGCCCGTAAAGTCAAGAACCTAATTCAGATAGATTGCTAGCATAGTATACTTTATGAAACGGACATCACAAGCTGGCTGGAAGAATACTTCTAAATATGCAAGATTTGGTCTTCAGGCAATAACGCGTCATTCCGTAGCCTTAGAAAGACCTGGGCTACGGTGATCACATCCCTTTCGCAATAATTAACGATCCGCTCCAGATCGTGATCCTCGTAGTATACTTTCCGCACCATACTCCCATCAATATCTTCTTTTGGGGAAGGGATTCCTAAGATGTTGGCCATTAGTTTAAGGGAGGTATAATGCTTGTAATCGCCAAACTTCCAGAGATCCATAGTGTCTAAATGAGGTACCTCCCAGGGCTTCTTCCCAAAGAGATGTAGCTTGGCAGGGATGGCTATGCCTTGAATGATCATTCGGCGTGCGATATACGGAAAATCAAACTCTTTCCCGTTATGGGCACACAAAAGGTATTTCGGGTGTTTAAAATGAGTCTCCAGGAGATTTCTGAAATCTTTTAACAGTTTGTTCTCTACGCCATGAAATGAGGTTACCCGAAATTGTCTTTCACTGCCTTTGTAATGAAAATACCCGACAGAAATACAGATGATCTTTCCAAACTCCGCCCAGATCCCGGCATTTTCATAGTACTCTTCCGCACTGGTGTCTTCATTTCTCCTATACCTGGATTTATGATCCCATAAGAGTTTTGTGGTCTCGTCTAATTCCGAATATTCCTTTTTCTCCGGGACAGTTTCAATGTCCAGGAAAAGAATATGTTCCAGATCTATTTTTTGAAGCATAAGAGTACTGTGTAAGGACCTGCGTTGTGATGGATGCGTTTAATTTAAAGATACATAGAATTGTAGTCTTTCAATTTCTCAATAGATATCACTACAAAGAGACTTATTAAAAATGAAACTATGCTTCGGTTTCTACTCCTTAATTTGAGAATGCTTATTTTTAATAAAAAACTTGCATGAAATTTTATAAAATACTTGGCCTGTGCCTATCACTGGCCCTGCTTGTATCTTGCTCCAAGGATGATGGTCCGGTTGTTATTAACGAATCAACCTCTATCCCCAATTTTAGAATGATAGGGGAAGATGCGCAGAATATATTTCAATATAGCTATAATGGATCTAAGGAAAGTGGCATACAAATAAATCTTACCCAGACCCTTGGCCTGGATAATTTCTACCTTACGCTCCGACAGGTTGGGGAAGTACTCTCATTTTACAGCTTTAATTCCGGAAGTTTTTCTCTTCTTCAGCAAAATATCCTAAATGGGGGAACAAATACCTATGCAGATTTTTATACAGTAACCGAAGAACGATCTATTACCTGGGGGACTAATTCCGAAGACCTTGTATTTTTGGGATACTACAGTCCCAAAGGAAGTAGGAATTACGGGATCAGAACCCTGGATCCTGACGATGGTAGCTTTACGGATCTGGCCATAGACATCAATATTCAACAAGCCTATGAACCCCTGTATTTCCGACAACGGATCTTAATGACCTATAGAGATGCTGCAGGAGCTTATAAGATTGCCATTTTTAATACCGAAACACGCTCTATTTTGGCAACTTTAGAGTATGGGGAGGCAGTCCCTAGTGTGCTTATAGATGAGGATGGGAATATAGGAGTAGTGATAGGGACGGGGAATTCTAATTTTGCGTATCAGGTCTACGACATCGAGACCCTGCAACTACAAAGAGAGAGCTTCTTTATGTTCAATAAGTTCTTGCCTCCGGGGCCTTTGCAAGGCGCAGTGTACGGCAACACCCTCTTTTATTCCAATTCACTGGCACAACCCGCACCTATCACCTTTGGGCCTGCTTACTTCAATTTCGAGAGCAATACAGATTTCGTTATTGACATACTCAGTATCGTACAAGCGGCCGAAACAGAAACGGGGTTTACAATTGCCCTTACTGACATGCGATATATTGAAGAATCTGAGATCTTTTTAGTGGGCTATGCCAATGCCAATATTTCTCCTGAGATAGTTGGCGGAGTGCTTGTCATCTCCAAAACCGGGACCTTGTTAGAGCGTATAGAAGTACCATTTGCCCCCACTTATTTTATAAAATAGACAATTAGAACCAAACAGACCACCTGGTTGGTACTGTAGAAATAGATTTTATCAGGGAAAAGACCGTAGTAGGAGTAAACGCAGGAATAGCCAGACAAGTGGTTACGATTGATCTTAAACTCGCTTAGAATTAAAGAGTACAAACCGGCTGGTTTGTTAATTTGGGAACAAGGAGACTTGTTTTGCCGGACTCTCATGGTTCAACAACCATTTTTTACGGTGTAATCCGCCTGCATAGCCTACCAGATCCCCGTTACTTCCAAGAACCCTGTGACAGGGAATAACAATCCAAATAGGATTTTTCCCATTGGCTGCTGCAACCGCTCTTATGGCTTTTACATCCCCTAATCTTTTAGATAAATCCAGGTAGGAGATCTGTTGCCCAAAAGGAATAGTTCTTAACGCCTCCCAAACTTTACGTTGAAATTCTGTTCCTTGCGGATTTAATTCCAAATCGAATTCCTGCCTGCTTCCTTCAAAATATTCCTTTAGTTGATAGACGGCATCCTCTAGTTCTTCCGGAATGTCTGATGATCTTTCCGGAGCTTCATCTAGAATGCTGATAGAAGAAATACCATGGGTATCACCTTCAATTTTTGCGATTCCCAGAGGAGTATGTAAAAATGCCGTTTCCATATGTCTACGTAAATAGGGAAGACCTTTAGTCGGTTAAAAAGGATACCCTCTTCGAAGATATGAAAAAGGGAAGTCAGATCTAAGACTTATCTAACTGATCATAAAATAATTGATGCAGCCTTGTTCTTATTTTTAAATCGTAAAGTTGTCTGTGTTCACGGATAGGAAATACACGATTGGATAAAAATATAAATACCAATTGGTTTTTGGGGTCGGCCCATACGAAAGTACCGGTAAAACCGCTATGCCCAAAGCTTTCAGGACTGGCGGAGGGAGCGGGGTAGGCGTCTTCCAGGGGCTTGCTGGCATTGTCCAACAAAGGCTTGTCAAAACCAAGGCCTCTTCTGTTTTCATTTTCCGGAAACTGCACCCTGGTAAATTCTTTTACGGTTTCTTCCTCTAAGAGTCGCTGCCCATCAAGGATCCCATAATTTTGATAGAATTGCATATAGCGAAAAAGATCGTGCGCCGTGCCAAAGAGTCCGGCATTCCCGGAAATTCCTCCCAAGAGCGAGGCATTTTCATCATGCACCCATCCCTGTACCAATGCTTTTCTATACTGATCGTCATATTCTGTAGGAACGATAGCATTTGGAAAGTTTTTTTGCCGGGGAAGATAACCCAGACTGGGAATCTCCAGAGGAAAAATAAATTCTTTTGTCAGGTTATAGGAAAAGGAATGCCCACTTAGTTGCTCAATAAGTTCAGGAAAAATAAGAAAGGCCAAACCGGAATATTTGTAAGTCTTTAAATCGTCTACTTTTGAATGACGGATCTCCCTGTTCATAATCTTCTGAAACCTATCTGCCACATACAGATTCTGAAAAGCCTGTTTTTTAAATTTTTTTGAAGGTGAATGACGCAGAAACCTGAATCTGAGTTTGTCATTATGCAATACTTTTTTTAAAAAGACAATATAGGGGGTTAAACCTGCCTGGTGAGCCAGGATCTCGCGCAGTGTAAGATCCTTTTTGTCCTTACTGCCTTGCCAGGACTTCCAGTAGATGCTAAAAGGGGCATCCAGATCAATAGATCCCTCCTCATATAATTTCATTAGCAAGGGTAAAGGTCCTAAGATCTTCGTGAGAGAGGCCAGATCGTACAGATCGTTCTTCTTTACCGGTTGCAGGCTGTCATAGGTATGGAAACCGTAGGTTTTGTGGAAAATAATGACTCCTTTTTCGGCAACAAGTAGCTGGGCACCGGGGAAGGCCTCATTTATTATACCATTTGTTATAATTGAATCTACCCTGGAATAAAGATTATTTTTCGCAGCTATTTTTGGAGATTGACTGTAACTAATTGTTAATATACCAAAAAGTATAATAAATAGAATATCATTTCTAGAAATCATGTACTGCGTATTTTCAGGAATTCTTAGCCCATTAGTGCCACGGCATCTTTTGCAAAATAGGAGGCAATAATGTTGGCACCAGCTCTTTTAATAGCGATCAATTGTTCCATCATCACGGCATCGTGATCTAGCCATCCTCTTTCTGCTGCTGCTTTTAACATGGCATATTCCCCTGAGACCTGATATACGGCGACTGGCACGTCTACCGCATTTTTAATTTCTCGAACAATGTCCAGATAACAAATGCCAGGTTTTACCATAATAATGTCGGCGCCTTCTTCCACATCCATTTCCGCCTCTTTGACAGCCTCGAATCTGTTGGCAGGATCCATCTGATAGGTTTGTTTGTCTTTTGGGGCATCACCGCTAGTTGATGGAGCAGAATCCAGGGCATCCCTAAAAGGACCATAAAACGCGCTGGCATATTTTGCTCCATAACTCATGATGCCGGTTGTGGTAAGTTCTTCGTCTTCCAAAGCTTCCCTGATAATCATGATCCTCCCATCCATCATATCACTGGGTGCCACAAAATCTGCCCCTGCTTTGGCATGGGAGACACTCATTTCTGCTAAAATTTCGTTGGTGGCATCATTTAATATAATACCGTTTGAAACAATTCCGTCATGTCCGAAGGTGGAATACGGATCGAGCGCAACATCGGTCATTACCAGCATATCCGGACAGGCATCCTTTACGGTCTTAATGGCCCGTTGCATTAATCCATGTTCATTTAAAGCCTCAGACCCTGTATTATCTTTTAAATTATCCGGGACCTTTACAAAAAGAAGTACGGCACAAAGCCCCATATTCCAAAGCTCTTTCACTTCTTTCGCTAAATTATCCAGGCTCAATCTGAAATAATTGGGCATAGAGGGTATTTCGTCTTTTACGCCATTTCCTTCCACAACGAAGAGGGGAACCAAAAAATCACTAGGGGTTATAATGGTCTCACGAACCAAATGTCTAATGGCATTACTATTTCTAAGGATTCGATTTCTTCTAAGTGGATACATGGAGTTTTATTTATTATTAAAGTTAAGCGATTTGATCGGTTTCTACAGGATAATTTCGCCGCTTAGATAAGGTACGGCCTTTCCGGAAATAAGAACCCGATCTCCCAGATAGGTGCAATGAATAGTACCTCCTCTGGCAGATAATTGTTTGGCAACCAGCTCCGTTTTGCCCAGTCTTTTTGACCAATAGGGGGTAAGACTTGTATGTGCAGAGCCGGTAACCGGGTCTTCATTGATCCCACATCGGGGAGCAAAGAAGCGGGAAACCATATCTACCTCTATCCCGGGGGAAGTGACGATCACGCCTCTTGCTTCTACCTCATCTAACAAAAAAAAGTTAGGTTTAAGGCTGCGAATGATGTCCTCACTTTCGTAGATCAGTAAATAATCTGTTTTGCCTTTAAAGGTTTTTAGAGGAGTTTTTCCAAGGGCCTCTGCCATCTTCTGGCTGGTTGGCACTTCTTTTAGTGTATCTGTAGGAAAATTGAGGGTAATATATCCTGATTTTTCTCTTTGAACGATTAGTTCCCCACTTCTATGCGAAAAAAAATGGATGGTATCTGCAGGATGTGAATAGTTATGGAAAAGCACATAGGCACTTGCCAGGGTGGCATGACCGCAGAGATCTACTTCCAATTCCGGGGTAAACCACCGAATGTGGTATTGCGCTCCCTCCGGGACTACAAAAGCAGTTTCGGCAAGGTTGTTTTCCATGGCGATCTTTTGCATAACATCTTCTGGCAACCAGGACGCTAATACACAAACCGCTGCCGGATTTCCCTGGAACAAGACATCTGCAAAGGCATCTATCTGATATATCTTCTGTGTTTTCATAATAGGTTGATATTAAGAGACGATCCAGTCTTTTGGGTCTCTTAGTACTTGTAGCAAACGTGCCTCTTCACTGCCTTCTGCAGGGTGATGATCGTATTTCCATTGTACAGCAGGGGGCAAGCTCATTAAGATGCTTTCAATACGGCCATTCGTTTTTAACCCAAACAAAGTGCCTTTATCGTGCACCAGATTAAACTCTACATAACGGCCGCGTCTGATTTCCTGCCAGGTTCTTTGTTCCGGTGTATAAGACAGTCCTTTTCTTCTTTCCAGAATGGGTACATAAGAGTGTATGAATGAATTGCCAACTTCAGTCACAAAACTATACCATTGCTCCATGCTCATCTCGTCGGTAGCTTTACAATAATCAAAAAAGAGACCACCAATCCCACGGGCTTCCTGGCGGTGGGTGTTATAAAAATACTCATCGCACCTGGTTTTATAGGTTGCATAAAAATCCGGATGGTGTTTGTCACAGGCTTGTTTACAAATAGTGTGAAAATGCCGGGCGTCTTCTTCAAATAAATAGTAAGGGGTAAGGTCTTGCCCACCTCCAAACCATTGATCCACAATGTTTCCCTGTTTGTCATACATTTCAAAATACCGCCAATTGGCGTGCACGGTAGGAACAAAAGGATTGACAGGATGCAGCACCAGACTAAGTCCACAGGCATAAAAATCTGCTTCCTGTACCCCAAAATAGGCTTGCATACTTTTTGGAAGTGCCCCGTGAACGGCAGATATATTGACCCCACCTTTTTCAAAGACATTTCCATTTTCAATAACACGAGTTTGGCCCCCACCTCCCTCGGGCCGCTGCCAAAGATCTTCCCGGAAGCCGGCCTTCCCATCAACAAGCTCTAATTGTGATGTGATGGTGTTCTGCAGGGCAACTATATAGGCATAGAATTTTTCTTTCATTAGTGTGGATCAATTAAATGTACCAGTTGAACTTCTGAGTATAGTTTTAAATCATCAAGTGAATTTACTTTTTTAGATTGATTTGTCATTTTGCGTAAGATGGTCAGTGCTTTTTCCGGATCGTGTTCATCAAACTTAAAAAAGACCGATCTACCCACTGCATTATTATGTATGTCCATAGCATTGGAAAGGGCATCTCCGGGTAAAATCTTTTCATGCATTCCTGTAATCCTTTCGGTCCATTTTAAAACCTTTTTACTGTTTTTTTGGCACTTTCTGCATTCTTTTGCGATCAGCCAATTCCATATGGCATGCCTAAAGGCATTGGCAGGGGTATTCTTGTGGTGCTGAGCCCCATAAAGTTCATTGGAATACTTTACGGCCTTTTTGGTGGCCTTATAGGTTGGCCAAAGTAATCTGATATTTCCCAGGCTTAGGGTCAGTAATTCCCAAAGCTGTTTCAAATTGGCTCTTTTAAGCAGATACCATAAATTCATTAGTCCGAATATGACTTAACCGCATCAATAAATGCTTTAGCGTTTTCCAAAGGAACCGTCGGCAAAATACCATGGCCTAAATTTACGATGTATCTGTCCTTTCCAAATTCTCGTATCATTTTGCCAACCATTTTCTTAATATCGGCTGGGGGTGAAAACAAGCGTGTTGGATCAAAATTACCCTGTAAGGTGATCTTACCCCCACTGAGATAGCGGGCATTTTGTGCCGAGCAGGTCCAGTCTACCCCCAGAGCAGCTGCCCCGGATTGTGACATGGTCTTTAAGGCAAACCAGCATCCTTTTCCAAAAACAATAACCGGCGCTTTATCTTTTAAAGCGTCTACGATCTGTTGAATATAGGGCCAGGAGAATTCATTGTAATCTTCCGGAGACAACATGCCGCCCCAGGAATCGAATACCTGTACGGCATCTACTCCGGCCACTACTTTCGCCTTTAAATAGGCAATAGTGGTGTCGGTGATCTTTTGTAAGAGTCCGTGTGCTACCAAAGGTTGGGTAAAACAGAATTCTTTGGCTTTGTCAAAGGTTTTACTTCCCTGGCCCTGTACACAATAGCAGAGAATGGTCCATGGAGAACCGGCAAAACCTATTAACGGAACTTCATTTTGAAGCTTTTCCTTGGTCATTTTAATGGCATCCAGGACATAACCAAGGCTTTCCTGAACATCGGGAACTATAACCCTGTCCAGATCTTTCTGGGATCTTATAGGGTGTGGTAGATAAGGCCCAAAATTGGGCTTCATCTCAACTTCTATTTGCATAGCCTGAGGAATAACGAGGATATCACTAAATAAAATAGCCGCATCCATCCCAAATCTTCTGATTGGCTGCACGGTGATCTCCGAGGCCAGTTCTGGGGTCTGGCAGCGGGTAAAAAAGTCGTACTTCCTTTTGAGTTCCATAAATTCGGGCAGGTACCTACCTGCCTGCCGCATCATCCAAACCGGGGGTCTTTCTACGGTCTCTCCTTTAAGAGCTTTTAAAAATAGATCGTTCTTTAATGCCATGCTCATTGTTTTAATAATGTAGGTAAGGTATATATAAGTGTCTGTATGGTACTATCTACGGTGGGGTATTCTGCAACCACTACATGCTCACAGTGTTTTCTGGCCTCCTTAGCAGTGGTTTCCCCTATACAAAAGACGGGGGTGTTTCCTATCATGTTTTTCCGGGTGAAACTTTCAACCCCGCTGGGACTGTAAAAAAGGATGGCTGCAAAGCCCTTTTCTAATTTGCGGGGAACAAGACTGGTATGGTATACTTCTACCTCCTCAAAATGGATGGTTTCTCTTCTAAAGGTATTTGGCAGGTCTGGCCGGTTTCTATTTCCTGTAAAGATCAGAAATTCATCGTTTTGATGATGTTTTGTAATAAAATTGGCCAATTCTAAAGCATTTTCAGCCATTTTTACCACTTTTAGTCCATTTTCTTCTAAAATTGATTTTGTTTTTTGACCCACACAAAAGCAACGTTTTTCGGGATCATGTGGTAAGGCGTTCACCTTCAGGTGTTGCAGATAGCTTCTTACCCCGTTCTTGGAGGTAAAAATATAATGATCAAAACCCTGCGGAAGTGTAAAATCTAAAAGATCAATGGTGATGGCATTGTATTCTTCCAGATAGAATTCCGCTTCTTGCAAGCAGCTTTTTTGGTCCTTGTTTAATAATTTGGTTGAGAGTACTACGGGTGTCATTTTTGCAACTGCGCTTTTATGGTGGCCATAAGTTCTTTGCCCCCTTGTTGTAATACTTCGCGGGCACAGCCATGGCCAAACCCGTCTAGTTCATCTACCAGTGTTTCTTTACTGACCTCGTATTTTTCTTGTCCATCCAGAGATAACAAAATACCCCTAAAATAAAGCTTATTGCCCCGTAGAGCAGCCAGGGCACCTATAGGCGCGGTGCATCCCCCTTCCAGTGTTCGCAGAAAATCGCGTTCCACTCGGGTGCATTTTTCAGTGTCTGCATGGTTCAGGGTGGCGAGTGCCTTTTTGCTGTATTCATTTTTATCCAGGACCACCACCATCATTGCTCCTTGTGCAGGTGCCGGGATCATCCATTCCAAAACGGTGTGATTTTCAGGAAGGATACCAATACGCTCTAAGCCTGCCGCAGCGAAGATGGCTGCATTCCAGGAATTGCTTCTCAATTTTTCTAGACGGGTGTTAACGTTGCCCCGCAGATCCGTGATCTCATGGAGGGGATATCTATGGAGCCATTGTGCCTTCCTTCGCAGACTGCCTGTGGCCACTATTCCTTCTTCGTTTAAAAAATTCAGTCCTTTATGAACCAGGATGTCTTTAGGATTCCCTCTTTTAAGTACTGCGGCCTGTACAACCCCTTTGGGAAGGAGGGTGGGTACGTCTTTCATCGAATGAACGGCCACATCTATCTCATCGTTGAGCAAGGCAATATCCAGGGTTTTGGTAAAAATCCCGGTGATGCCTAATTCATAAAGGGGTTTATCGAGAAGGAGGTCACCAGTAGCTTTCACAGGAACGAGCTGGCAGTTATGCCCGGCGGCTTCCAGTTTGTTTTTTACGGTGTTTGCCTGCCATAGGGCCAATTCGCTATCGCGTGTTCCTATCCGGATGATTTTGCTCATGGCGATTCAACTTCTAATTGAAAAATCCGTTGAATAAGCTCCAGACTGTCTTCGGCATCAACCTCCGTATCCTTTAAATGATTGGCAAATTGTTTGGTGATTTTCTGTATGATGCCATCCGTAATGATGTCCGCCTGTTCCGAATTAAAATGGGATAATTTTTTTGACTGAAAGTTGATCTCCTCTTCTTTCATGGTCTTTAACTTCTTTTTCAAAGCCTTGATCACCGGGGCAAACTTTCTTGTTTCCAGCCATTGAATAAATTCGCGCCTAACCTCCTCTATGATCTTTTCTGCCTGTGGAATATCTTGTTTTCTTCGTTCCAGGGTTTCGTCTGTTCGTTGAGAAAGATGATCTAAATGCACCAGTGAGACTCCGGGAAGATCGGTTACATCATCTGCCACATTCTTGGGAATAGACAGATCCAGGATAAGTAAAGGCTTTTTAAGATGGAGGAGCGCTTTGGAAACGGTTGGCGATTGTGAACCCGTAGCCACCACCAGAACATCTGCCTGTCTGATCTCCGTTTGAAGTTCCCCGTAGTCTTTGACAAGCAGATTGAATTTACCTCCAATTTTTTGTGCCTTGTCTCTGGTTCTGTTAATTAAAGTGATATCAGAGTTTTTGGTGTGTTTCAAGAGGTTTTCACAAGTGTTTCTTCCAATCTTGCCGGTTCCGAAAAGTAAGATATTCTTTTCTGAGATATCCGGAACTTCTTGCATGATATATTGAACGGAGGCAAATGCGACGGAAGTGGCCCCGCTGGATAGTTCCGTCTCGTTCTTTATCCGTTTACTTGCCTGAAGAATGGTATTACAAAGTCTTTCCAGAAATGGATTGGCCAGACCACTTTTTTTAGAGCGTGCAAATCCTTTTTTTATCTGACTTATGATCTCAAAATCGCCGAGGATCTGGCTATCGAGCCCTGTTCCTACGCGAAAGAGATGATCAATGGCCTCGTAATTCTTGTATACATAACCAACTTCCTGAAATTCTTCAACACTGCCGCTAGAGTAGTCGCAGAGAAGTTTTATCAATTGAAAAGGATGTTGAGCAAAACCATGTAGTTCAGTGCGGTTGCAGGTTGCAGTGATCAAAAGCCCGTCTATGCCCACTTCTTTAGCTTGTTTAAGAATAGCCTTTTCAGCTTGTTCGTTCAAACTAAATTTTCCTCTCAAATCGGCATCAGCTTTTAAATAGCTCAGTCCAACGGTATAAAACGAATTATGCCTCGAAATATGGTAGTTCTTCATCTGGGATCTTCTGCAGGACAAAAATAAACCCAAGTTCTAATCAAAAATAACGCTAGCGGTACTTAAAGTATCGTTATAAGTTTTTTTGATGGTGTATTTAATATAAAAGCTTTGAAATCGCCTATTTTTGATGAAGACACTATCATGCAAAATATATATTATTTAGAATTGTTCTAAATAAATAGATTAAAAAATCGACTTATGATTGATAAAAATAACGCTGAAGGTTCCTTACAGGAGATCTATGTAGAACCCGGTTTTTTGGTGCTCAAATTTCAGAATGAAACCGCTCAAATTCAACAGTTTACCCGCAAGATAGATCGTTCTTTTCTGCAGTTCCATTTTTGTATGAAAGGAAGGGCCAAGTTTGTCTTTAACCAGGGGACGTATGCACTCGACGTGCCAGAGGAGCAGTCCTTATTGCTGTATAATACGAAGGTAGATCTGCCACTCAATGCAGAAGTTTATCCAAATACCTGGATGGTATCACTGGTTATGAGTATACAAAAGTTTCACTCCTTATTCTCACAACAAGCGGAACATATTCCATTTCTTAGCAAGGAGTTTGAAGACAAGAAATACTACACCCAGGAACTGATTACTCCACCCATTGCGGTAGTTTTAAGTCAGCTTATGAACTACAACGTTCACCCAACTATTTTAGATCTGTATGTAAAAGGAAAGATCTATGAACTGATCGCCCTTTACTTTAACAAGACAAATACAACTACTTTTGAACAATGCCCTTTTCTGGTAGACGAGGAGAATGTAAAACGCATTAGAAAGGCAAAGGACATTGTATTGCAACGTATGGCAGAACCGCCTACTTTGAAGGAATTGGCAGAGGAAATAGGCCTCAGCTTAAAAAAATTGAAAGAGGGTTTTAAGCAGATATACGGCGATTCGGTTTACAGTTTTTTGTTCGATTATAAAATGGAGTATGCCAGAAAAATGCTCGAATCCAATCAATACAATGTAAATGAAGTGGGACTCAAAGTGGGCTACAGCACTTCCAGCCATTTTATTGCCGCCTTTAAAAAGAAGTACGGGACCACCCCAAAGAAATATCTGATGTCGCAGACCCAATAGCGATTTCATTGAGCGGCAGTCTCAAAACGATAAACAATTTTCGTATGTGATCTAAATTGTCGATATTTAAAAGACAGTCAACATAAACATAACAGGTATGAACCTAAACCAAGTGACCGTCCCAACCCAGGACCTGATCAGGTCTATTGGGTTCTATAAAAAAATAGGATTACGGCTTATTATAAAAGCGGTCCCGAATTACGCCAGGTTTGAGTGTCCCGAGGGCGATGCTACCTTTTCCATTCACAAAGTAGATAATTTACCCAAAGGAAATGGCATAATCGTCTATTTTGAATGCCAGCATCTGGATGCCTATGTGGCCGAATTGATTGAGAAAGGGATTTCTTTTGAGGAGTTGCCAAATGAAAAACGATGGATCTGGAGAGAAGCCAGGTTAAAGGACCCGGATCAAAACCAGTTAATTCTTTACTACGCCGGAAACAACAGGAAAAATCCGCCCTGGAGGATCGTTTAAGTCTTTAGATTTGAATCGGGCATTTGTATAAATGCACGCTTTACAAGGGTCTGGCAACGATAACTCCGGTATTGTTCTTGATTTTTTTAAGATAATCTACCAACGGAAGTTCGGAGATCTCTACGGCTCCTGAGGAAGAGGCGTGGAGGAGGTGTATACGCCCATCGGTGGTCCTGATGGCAAAACCTGTATGTGTCACGTCCAGGCCATCGATAGAAGTTGCCAACGCAATAATATCGCCAGACTGAAGAACATCTTCATTCTTGGCTAACATATCCTGGGAGACAACGCATAAAGGCTGTTGCTTCAGTTTTTTCTCGGTTTCCAGGATCTGTTCAAAAGAGTTGTCATCGGCCAAATAAGGGTATAAATCCCTGTGGGCACTCATAAAATTCAACGTTTTATCTACTTCTTCGCCACCAAGGGAGGCCGTGATATTTTGCACCAGACCCTTTTCTTCATTGTCGGAGATCCATTCTGTGAAATAATGTAGCCTGGAAGCATAGCCATTTAGTTTTCCATCGCGGTATCTTATTTTTTCGAGCCATTTTACAAAGGAATTAAAACTGGGGTCTTGCTGTTGTTTTACCAGTGCAAAGGCCAGCACATTTTCTACATAGGTAGTGCAGTCTAACCCTTCCAGGGTAATGACCAGAGATTCTTCTTGTCCTACTTCCAGGGTTTTGGCCACATAAGGGGTGCCAAGAAATGTCTTTCCTATGGCCACCAGTTC
>NZ_JBATLB010000030.1:0-35590 GCF_049669965.1 Muriicola sp.
GAGGATCACAATAGGCAGTGCCAATAACAGCACCATCAAAGTATCTGTGAGGAAGAGTTCCGGTTTAAACAGCAGGGTGATTACATACCCCCCAATAGCTCCCCCAAAATGCGCCGTATGGCCAATATTACCAAGTCTTTTCTTCATCCCGTATATGGAGTACAACATATACAATATGCCCAATACGTACGCCGGCAGAGGGATCGGAATAAACATAATGCCAAGCTGCATATTGGGTTGCAGGAGGATAGCCGAATACAAGATACCTGTAACCGCCCCACTGGCGCCCACAGCACTGTAAAACGGCTCTTGTCTGTGAAAGAACAGCGCCAGCAAGCTCCCGGCTACCAAGCTTACAAAGTATATGAGTATGAACTGTGAAGGTCCAAACCATCGGATCACCACATCTGCAAAAAAGTAGAGGGTAAACATATTCAGAAAAAGATGTGAGAAATCTACGTGGAGAAAGCCTGAGGTGAGCATTCTTTCCTTTTGTCCTGCCTGGATAGGTCCAATGCCAAACTTATAGCGTTCAAAGAAATTTTGATCATTAAATCCTTTAAGGGAAACCAATACGTTCGCCGCAATAATGGCCAGAGTAGCCCAGTGTAAATTCATATACGTGCTAAGGTGTTAAGGTTCAAATATAGCTATATTTGCACATAGTTTAAATGCATGCAATTACTGGTTTATATTATTGCCTATCCCCTGCTACGATTAATTTCTGTGCTCCCGAATTTCCTTTTTTACGGTTTTTCTAATGCGATGTTTTTTCTGCTCTTTTATCTCATAGGATACAGAAGAGATGTGGTTCAGAAAAATTTACAATTAACATTCCCGAATTCCTCTAAGGAGGAACGCAGCCGTATAGAAAAAGTATTTTATCGCCACTTATGCGATCTTTTCCTGGAAATGGTGAAGACCATGAATATGACAAGTGATGAAGTGAAAAAACGATATGACATTCAAAATATTGAGATCTTACAGGCCATTGAAAAGAAAAAGAGTGTTTTAATTTTGTGTACCCATTATGCCAATTGGGAATGGAACACTAGTATTAATAACTATCTAAACGTAAAAGGATATGCAGTATACCAAAAGATTGGGAATGTTTATTTTGACAGGCTCATCAAAAGGATACGTTCAAAGTGGAACACCACTCCTATTGAACAAAAAAATACTGTGAAGACTGTCATTTACAACGAAAAAAATAAAATTCGGGGGGCGTATGGTATGGTGAGCGATCAATCGCCCATGGCTAGTAGAGCCAACTATTGGAGTCAGTTTATGGGAATCAAAGTACCCATTTTCAATGGAGCCGAGGTTCTTGCCAGGAAACTAGATCTTGCGGTTGTTTTTCTAAAGGTATCCAAGGTGAAACGCGGTTACTACCAAGCAGAATTTATCCCGATTACAGAACACGGAAAATCTACCAAAGAACACGAGATCACAGAAAAATTTCTTCGCCTGGCCGAACAACAAATCAAGGAACAACCAGAATATTATCTTTGGACGCACCGCAGGTGGAAGCACAGGAACAAGGTCCCGGTCGCCTGATTATTCCTAGGCCGTAATCTCCTTGATTTCCTTAATGATCTTGTCTGCCAAGGCGCTGGCCATAGTTTGATTGGGAGCTTCGGTATAAACCCGGATGATGGGCTCTGTATTCGATTTTCTTAGATGCACCCAGGAATCGGTGAAATCTATTTTGACGCCATCTATGGTACTGGGTTTCTCATGCTTGTATTTCGCCGCCATGGTTTCCAAAATCTTATCTACATTGATACTTGGTGTAAGCTCAATTTTTTTCTTACTCATAAAATAGGCCGGGTAACTTTTGCGTAACTCACTAACTTTTCCACCTCTTTCTGCCATTAACATTAAGAATAAGGCCGTCCCTACCAGGGCATCCCTGCCGTAATGACTTTCCGGGTAAATAATACCTCCGTTACCTTCACCTCCTATGATGGCTTTGGTTGTTTTCATTGCTACTACCACATTCACCTCCCCTACTGCAGCTGCGGTATAGGTCCCTTTGTGTTTCTCTGTAATATCCCTCAATGCACGCGTAGAGGACAAGTTGGATACCGTATTCCCGGGCGTTTTGCCTAAAACGTAATCCGCACAAGCTACCAGGGTGTATTCTTCCCCGAACATTTCTCCATCTTCGCTGATAAAAGCAAGTCGGTCTACATCCGGATCCACCACAATGCCAAAATCTGCTTTTTCTTTTACCACCAATTCGCAGATATCTTGCAGATGTTCTTTTAAAGGCTCTGGGTTATGGGGGAAATGCCCGGTAGGATCACAGTATAATTTTACAACTTCTACACCCAATTCCTCCAGGAGCCTCGGAATTGCGATCCCTCCGGATGAATTTACCCCGTCTACCACTACCTTGAACTTTGCCTTTTTAATAGTTTCGGCCTCTACAAGGGGTAAGGCCAAGACCTCGTCTATGTGTATATCTATATACGAATCATTCTTTTGAATGCTGCCGAGCTCATCTACCTCGGCAAAGGAAAAATCTTCTTTCTCTGCGTATTCCAGAATACGAGCACCTTCTTCTGCATTTAAGAATTCTCCCTTCTGATTCAACAATTTTAAGGCATTCCATTGTTTAGGATTATGGCTGGCGGTTAGTATTATGCCACCATCTGCCTTCTCCATTGGAACCGCTATTTCGACTGTGGGTGTGGTAGACAATCCCAGATCTATGACGTCTATCCCCAGTCCAACGAGCGTTGAAACAACCAAATTCTGTATCATTTCTCCCGAAATCCGGGCATCCCGGCCAATTACAACTTTAAGTCGTTTTTTGGGGTGTGCTTTCATCAGGAAGGTGCCATATGCCGCCGCGAACTTCACAGCATCTAAAGGGGTTAAATTCTCATTAGGTGATCCTCCGATGGTACCTCGTATTCCTGAAATGGATTTAATAAGTGTCATAATTATTGTAAAAGTTTTTGCAAATATACAGGGTTAGCTCGGTTTGGTGAACCCCTTATTTGTAAATTCGGAAGATGAATTTTTTAGCCCATATTTTTCTATCCTTTGGCGATAAGGAGATCAGCATTGGTAATTTTATTGCCGATAGTATTCGCGGAAATAAATATACCCACTTACCAGCCACCATACAAAAAGGCATTATACTCCACAGGGAAATTGATACGTTTACGGATGCACATCCTATACATAAAAAAAGTAGTAAGCGCCTTCATCCTACACAGGGACACTACAGCGGGGTAGTGATCGATGTTTTTTACGATCACTTCCTCGCCAAAAATTGGGCCCAGTATTCCGAGGAACCATTAGAAACATTTGTAGTTAGATTTTATAGTCTTTTACATGACTATTACGATATTCTGCCTGTACCTACTCAAAAATTAATACCCTATATGATAAAAGATAATTGGTTGTTGAATTATGCACATATAGAAGGTATTGACAGTGTTTTGAAAGGTCTATACAGACGCACCGGCAAACGCAGTAATATGGATAAGGCTGTGTACGATCTGCGCCAAGACTATGATCTTTTCGAATCAGAATTCCATCATTTTTTTAAAGATTTAAGTATCTTTTCACTTCATAAATTCAAAGATCTGTGAGAAACCTTTCCCTTTTAGAAACCAAACTAAGAAAACATCATATATCAGTAAGCAGAATAATGGTCTTTGGACTGATATTCGTACTTGCATTTTCTTTTGTTCAATGCAGAAAAGCAGCTGTTGTACCAACCGGACTCGTAACAGACACGGCAATGGTGGTCTCTGCAAGAGAAGAAGCATCGGCTATAGGGGTGGCTATTTTAAAAAAAGGTGGAAATGCCTTTGATGCCATGATAGCTACCGAGCTGGCCCTCGCAGTGGCCTATCCCTATGCCGGAAATTTAGGTGGCGGTGGGTTTATGGTCTATAGAAAGGCCAACGGAGACGTTGGGTCGTTAGATTACCGAGAAAAGGCTCCTTTATCGTCTCACAAGGATATGTACCTGGATTCATTGGGAAATGTAATTCCAGAGATGAGTACGGTGGGCGCTACCGCCGTAGGGGTTCCCGGCACCATTGCAGGAGTTTTTGAGGTACATGCAAAGATGGGTAGTTTGCCGATGGATGAGATCCTACAACCAGTAATTGAGTTCGCAGAGAAAGGAGTGGTCGTTACCAAAAATCAGGCTGAACGATTAGATCGTTACCGGGATCAAATAATAGCGGTCAATGGAGAAGAAACACTTTTTTATACTAAATGCGTCGAAGGAGATACCTTGTATTACCCCAAACTCGCCAGTACCCTAACAAGAATTATGGAAAATGGCAGAGATGAATTCTACAAAGGGGAAACTGCCAAAACTTTAGCAGCTTTTATTCAGGAGAAAGGCGGTTTTGTGACAGAGGAAGATCTGGCCAGGTACGAAGTAGTTTGGAGGCAACCTGTGATTTTTAAATATAAGGACCTGCGCATCATCAGTATGAGCCCTCCGAGTAGCGGCGGGGTGACCATAAATCAGATATTTAAAATGATTGAACCCTATGATATTGGTGACTATGACCAAAACTCCCCTGAAGCAATTCAATTGTTAACTGAAGCTTTCAGACGTGCATATGCAGACAGGAACTACTATCTGGGAGATCCGGATTATGTTTCGATTCCCTTGGATTTTCTCTTGAACGATCGTTATCTGAAGAATAGAATGGAAACTTTTTCTATTGCCAAGGCCACTAAATCTGAAGATGTTTCTCATGGCACGGTTGAGATCATCGAAAGTGCTGAAACCACACACTATTCTATCGTAGATGCTGAAGGAAATGCGGTCTCTGTTACTACTACTTTGAATGGAGCCTATGGTTCCAAGCTGTATTGCGACGAACTCGGTTTTTTCCTGAATAATGAAATGGACGACTTTAGTTCAAAGCCAGGTGTACCTAATATGTTTGGGCTCATAGGGGCAGAAGCTAATAGTATTGCCCCTGAAAAAAGGATGCTGAGTAGTATGACCCCCACTATTGTTGAAAAGGATGGGGCGCTTTGGTTAGTGGTGGGTACTCCCGGCGGGTCTACCATTATTACAGCCGTCGCTCAGACAATACTCAATGTCCATGAATTTGATCTTAGTATGCAGCAGGCAGTTGAAGCTCCCAGATTCCATCATCAATGGCTTCCGGATTTTATCATTTTTGAACCAGAAGGCTTTCCTGAATCAACTAAAGAGGCTTTAAAAGCAAAAGGATATTTAATAAATGAAGGCAGAACTCCTGTTATAGGGAAGGTAGATGCCATTAGGGTCCTGGCAGATGGCAGATTAGAAGGTGGAGCAGATCCAAGAGGTGATGATAAGGCGGTGGGATATTAAATATTGATCTCTAAAGAAAAATAATGAAACGATGGTTAAAACGAATAATTGGATTCCTCGTACTACTGATTCTTGTAGTCGTGGGAACAAAATATGTATTTTTCAATGATCCGGTTCCCAAGGGTGAATATCCAGAGAAAGCAGATCGCCTCGCCCAAAAAATGCTCGATGCCATAAATTACGAGGCATATAAGAATACCCGCTATCTCTCCTGGTCCTATCAAGGTGGAAGACATCAATATCGGTGGGATAAGGCAATGGGTAGCGTCCGAGTTACCTGGGATGAGAATAGTGTCCTGGTTAACTTAAATGATCCGTCTAAGAGTATCATTGAGGAATCAGAGAAAGATATTTCTGATACTGAAAGGAAGGAACTTATACAAAAAGCAGTTTCTTATTTTAATAATGATTCATTTTGGTTGGTAGCCCCATTTAAGGTTTTTGACAAAGGCACTGAAAGAGGTTTGGTTCAGGAAGAAGATGGGAGCATGAGTCTATTAGTAACCTATACCAAAGGAGGAGATACACCCGGCGATACCTATCTATGGAAGCTAAATGAAACCGGACTTCCGGTAAGTTATAAAATGTGGGTGCAAATTCTCCCCTTAAACGGTTTAGAAGCAAGTTGGGAGGGTTGGCATAAAACAGAAAGTGGTGTGCTCTTGCCTCAAGCTCATAAGCTTGGGCCGTTTACTCTAGATCTTGGAAAAGTACGCGCTAGATAAATTAAAGGCAATTAGGCCTTTAGTTGCTTTTTCAGATCTTCCATGGACTGCTGTAGCTGCCTTAGGAGACCGTTTTCAGTGGTTGCGTCCACCCCAAAGGTAATCTTGCTGCTTACCTGCCAAAGTTCCTGAATCTGGTAAGGTTCTATTTCATAAGGTGGATAGGTCTCATTTAACGAGATCAATACTAGGTTTTGTGTATTTGGTGGACGTTCTATTTTTTTAACCAAAACAGCGTCCTGTAATACCACAACATAAATTTTATTCGCGTTCACATCCTTTAAATCTTCAACCGCCTTGGCCAATACCCATTCTCCGGGTTTTAAGTTAGGCAACATACTATCTCCTTCCACTTGAAACCCCCTGTAAGTAGCATTTCGGAATTCTGGTATGGGAAGATCAAAGGCCGGTAATTGACGGTACCAGGTGGTATCCTGTATATTCTGCGGATAGCCAGCTGCCGCCTTTGCATTTACCAGTACCATATTTTCTCTTTCCGAACTATCAACGGTAACTACCTTAGGAATTACGCTGGTATTGGAAGATTCCAGGTATTGCTGATTACTTTCACCAAAAAGCCACAAAGGGTTTATTTTAAATTGTCTCAACAGCTCGGATACCACTTTTCCGGAAAGCTTTGTACGTCCTCTTTCAATATCTGCCGTAGTGTTTGATACTCCTAATAAAGCTGCAAATTCTGCCTGGGTATAGCCCAAATCACGACGAATTTCAATAAATCGTTTAATGGTTATTTCATTTTCCATAAATGCCTACTTAGTGTTAATAACGTTATGCCACATTTCAAAGATACATAATTTGGAATATATCCAAAATATTAGTAGGATTATTTCCATATTATGGAATATATCCATATATTTGGATTATGTACAAAGTAACCATGTGTAATCTTTTCTAAAATAAGCTGCTTTATGGAACATATCAATGACACCTTATATTATGACGGAAGTTTTAACGGATTTCTCTGCCTCCTCTATGAAGTGCAAGTAAAAAACTTAAAACCTGTAAGCATTTTTAAAAAAGAGGAGTCACAAGAAGTGCTATTTCTGGACTCTGCATATATTCCAACTCAGTTAAAAAAGGCACGTCTTGTCTGGAATTCCATGAGAAGTAAGAATTACGGAGCTTTAAAACAGTTGTATTTTGCATTTCTCAGTGAGGAAAAGAACATTGAAAACAAGTTGGTTGAATTCTATGGGCATTTCATCAGAAACGAGGTGGTAACTAACCAAAAGATAAAGCTGGAGACTACCTTGTATATTGAACAATTGGCCACCATGGTGGAAAGGGAGAAATGGGCCACTGAACGCAGATTATCCCTGGATCCATGCGGAGAAAATTCTTCTATTTGTGCCATACAACCAAAATATAATATACTTCCTTTGATCTCCAAGTTCTTCAGGACCCGCTACAAAGAACAAGAATGGGTGATCTATGATTCTTTAAGGGGATATGGACTACATCACAAAAATGGAACCTTGACCTTCAATTTGGCACCTCCTAAACAATTAGAGCCATTTTTAACTAAAATGACCGGTGGCACGCCCAGACCCAACCCATTTCTTACATCTAATTCAACAGCTCCGGTAGCTGCAAAGAAAAGATCCCATACATCACAACGTATACAGGCAGTGGCTTAAAAATACCAATTTTACAACTTCTTTTTAAAGCGTTTTGGCAGTGGTTGAAATAATGCAGCCAGAAGCATGTGGAGTAGGTTGTTTTTTAATTCCGAATTAACAATTCACAAGGGAAACCAACTTCTTTTTTATAACGCAAAAGAGTACCTTTGCCACTTTGCTTAATTGGATGACAAAATTTAACGAACATATTGAGGTCAAGGGTGCACGGGTCCATAATCTTAAGAATATTGATGTAAATATTCCAAGAGAAAAGCTTGTGGTGATAACCGGGCTCTCAGGAAGTGGAAAGTCGTCTTTGGCATTCGATACTATTTACGCAGAGGGACAAAGGCGTTACATTGAAACATTTTCTGCCTATGCGAGGCAGTTTTTAGGTGGCCTGGAACGACCAGATGTAGACAAGATAGATGGTCTTTCACCTGTTATAGCCATTGAACAAAAAACCACTTCTAAATCTCCAAGATCTACCGTCGGCACCGTAACTGAGATTTATGATTTTCTCAGATTATTGTATGCCAGGGCGGCCGATGCCTACAGTTACAATACGGGTGAGAAAATGGTGAGCTATTCGGATGAGCAAATAAAAGAGCTCATAAAATCTAGTTATCAGGGCCAACGTATCAATATGCTCTCTCCTGTTGTCAAATCCAGGAAAGGTCATTACCGTGAACTTTTTGAACAAATAGCCAAACAGGGATTTGTTAAGGTCAGAGTGGATGGCGAGCTGAAGGATATTCATAAAGGGATGAAGGTAGACCGTTATAAAATGCACGATATAGAAATCGTCATAGATCGTTTAGCGGTAAATGAAAATCCAGAATTGGATAAACGCCTATCTGAAAGCATCAATACGGCCATGTATAGCGGAAATGATGTGATGATGGTACTGGCCGAAGAGGACTCGGAACCCCGATACTTTAGCCGGGATCTTATGTGTCCCACTACGGGTATCTCCTACCCCACCCCCGAACCAAATACATTCTCCTTCAATTCTCCAAAAGGAATGTGTGAAATATGCAACGGCCTTGGGCATATTTATGAAGTAAATGAGGTTAAGATATTCCCCAACAAAAAATTATCTATTACAGCAGGTGGAATTGCACCGCTGGGGGAATACAAAAAGTCATGGGCATTTAAACAACTAGAAACCATTGCCAAACGTTTTAGTTTTGAATTATCCGATCCTATGGAGAAGATCCCTGCCGACGCAATGCAGCTAATTCTCTACGGAGGGGAAGATAGTTTTGTGTTAGATTCTAAAACCCTTGGGGTGAAAAGGGATTATAAAATAGATTATGAGGGCATCGCAAACTTCATAAAAAACCAGTTTCAAGGGGCAGATTCCACCTCTATTAAGCGCTGGGCAAAGGAATACATGGATAAGGTGGAATGTCCGGATTGCAATGGATCCAGACTTAAGAAGGCTTCATTAAATTTTAAAATAGGAGATAAAAATATTGCAGAACTGGCGGCCCTTGATATTGTAGAACTTGCATCCTTTTTTAAAGGACTGGAAAAGACCCTGGAAGGCAATCAAAGAATAATTGCCACAGACATTATCAAGGAAATAAACAGCAGGATCCAATTCCTGTTGGATGTAGGCTTAGATTACCTTTCTTTAAACAGAAGTTCTAAGTCCTTATCCGGAGGTGAAGCACAACGCATACGGCTTGCCACTCAGATCGGATCTCAATTAGTGGGCGTGCTTTATATCCTGGATGAACCCAGTATAGGCCTACATCAGCGCGATAATAACCGCTTAATAAAATCGCTGGAGGCCTTAAGAGATCTTGGGAATTCTATCATTGTAGTTGAGCACGACAAGGATATGATTGAATGTGCCGACCATATTATAGACATAGGTCCACGGGCAGGAAAATATGGGGGAGAGATAATCTCGGAAGGGACACCCGCCGAACTAAAACAACATGGCACTCTTACAGCCGATTACATGACAGGCGTAAAAGAAATACCCGTACCAGATAAAAGACGCAAAGGAAATAATAAGCATCTGATCCTGGAAGGTTGCACCGGAAATAATCTAAAGAATATAAGCATACGTTTACCTTTGGGAAAAATGATCGGGGTTACCGGTGTTTCCGGAAGTGGTAAGTCTACCCTGGTAAATGAGACCCTCTACCCTATTATGAATGCTTATTATTTTAATGGGGTCAAAAAACCAATGCCTTATAAAAAGATCAGCGGATTGGATCACATAGACAAAGTGATCGATATTAATCAGTCGCCCATTGGCAGAACACCCAGATCAAATCCGGCAACCTATACAGGCGTCTTTAGTGAGATCCGAGCCCTTTTCACCAAAACACCTGAAGCTGCCATACGGGGTTACAAACCTGGAAGGTTTAGCTTTAACGTTAAAGGCGGACGATGTGAAACCTGCCAGGGTGGTGGTTTGAGGGTAATAGAAATGAATTTTTTGCCGGATGTATATGTAGAATGTGAAACTTGTAATGGAAAAAGATTTAACAGGGAAACGCTGGAGATACGATACAAGGGGAAGTCAATTGCCGATGTTCTTGATATGACGATAGATGAAGCTGTATCATTTTTTGAAAATATCCCCAAGATCTACAGAAAGTTAAAAACAATTCAGGATGTGGGACTTGGCTATATATCATTGGGACAGCAGTCTACTACCCTCTCCGGTGGCGAGGCACAACGTGTAAAACTAGCAACTGAATTATCCAAGCGAGATACGGGCAACACATTTTATATACTGGATGAACCTACTACCGGACTTCATTTTGAAGACATACGTGTCTTGATGGAGGTGCTGAATAAATTGGTTGACAAGGGAAATACTATTTTGATCATTGAACACAACATGGATGTGATAAAAATGGTGGACCACATTATTGATATTGGCTATGAAGGAGGCAGGGGCGGCGGAATGATTGTTGCAGAAGGTACCCCTGAAGAAGTGGCACAAGACAAAAAAAGCTACACTGCCCATTTCCTTAAAAAAGAATTAAACCTTGCATTGAGCCTTTGACAATTGTTTTACCGACTTTTATAATGAGTCTATTAATTATTCGTTTTACAGTATATCAAGATGAGAAAAGAAAAACACCATAAAGGTTGGAATGAAATAAAAACCAACGACTCCTGGGCCATTTTTAAGATCATGGGCGAGTTTGTCATGGGTTTTGAAAAGATGAGTGTTATCGGTCCCTGCGTAACCATTTTTGGTTCTGCCAGGACCAGACCCGGAGAAAAGTTCTATGAATTAGCGGTCTCTATTTCCAAAAGCGTTTCAGAAGCAGGTTACGGAATTATTACCGGAGGTGGTCCTGGTATTATGGAAGCAGGTAACCGTGGTGCACATCTGGCAGGAGGCACTTCAGTGGGTCTCAACATAGACCTGCCTTTTGAACAGCATGACAATCCGTATATTGATAGCGATAAAAGCCTGGATTTTGATTACTTTTTTGTTCGTAAAGTTATGTTTGTAAAGTACTCTCAGGGGTTTGTTGTAATGCCTGGCGGATTTGGCACACTAGACGAATTATTTGAGGCCATTACACTTATCCAAACTAACAAGATCGGTAAATTTCCTATTATTCTTGTAGGGACCAAATTTTGGACCGGATTGATGGATTGGATACAAAACACCATGCTATCTGCCGGAAACATAAGCCCGGAAGATCTTCACCTTATTAAAGTTGCCGATACCGCAGAAGAAGTTGTAGAAATTATAGATGCCTTCTATAAGGGACATACCCTGAGTCCAAACTTTTAACACCCATATGTTGCAGAGAAATGATCCTGACTTTTTGAGATATGTGGTCCTAATTTTTCTAATGGGACTTTTTCAGGGATTTGGGCAGCATACCAATACCATTAAAGCAACCTTGGAGGAAGAATCCAGGGAAATCAATATTCAACAAGAATTTACTTACCAAAACAGCACGCAGGATACACTTCATGAACTCTATTTCAATGATTGGGCCCATGCGTATTCGAATAAAAATACGGCTCTTGCCAAACGTTTTGCTGAAGATTTTAAAAAGAGCCTGCATCTGGCAAAACCAGAAGAACGCGGTTCTACGCAGATCTTTGGAATGGCCGATTTTGAGTTTCGTGCCCTTGAATGGAAGCGAACCAAAGAAAAAGATCTCATAAACATTCGGTTGAATAATCCATTGCCTCCGGGAGGAGCTATTAAAATGTATTTCACCTATACGGTTAAGTTACCTCCAAATCGTTATACCCCCTATGGCTATGATGTTAGAGGAGATTTTTATCTAAAGGACTGGTACCTCACACCAGCTGTATATGACGGTTCATGGCAGTTGTATTCCAACAAGAATTTGGAGGATCTTTACACCGGGAATACCAATACCAATATAAGTTTCACCTTTCCTTCATCTCTGAATCTAGGGACCAATTTCAATGAGGTTAATATTACGCAGTATCCTGCAAAACAAGTAGCTAGCTTAAGAGGTGAGAACAGAAAGAGTTGTGACATCATTCTAAACGTTCAAAACAAATTTGTAAAACATGTCACCCCGTATCTTATAGTTGTGACAGATATACAATCTGCGAAATATGATGAGATCTCCCAGGGTATTTCTATCAACCGAATAACTCAATTCATCCATGAGAATTTAGGAGATTTTCCCTATGAACAATTGCTGGTGAGCGAAATTGATTTTGATAAGAATCCCTTATATGGATTGAATCAGCTACCCTCCTTTATCCGGCCCTATGAGGAGCAATTTCAGTTTGAAATGAAATTCCTCAAAACCGCCCTGATCAGTTACTTAAGAGAAACACTATTCTTAAATCCCCGGAAAGAACAATGGGTGGCCGATGCTATCGTGAATTACCTTATGATCAATTATGTGGATGCCTACTACCCTGATCAAAAATTATTAGGCAAACTATCTTCCATATGGGGGGTCCGCAATTTTAATATTGCACAAATGTCCTTTAATGACCAATATCCTTTTTTTTACATGCTTACGGCTCGTAAAAACCTGGATCAGGGACTTACCACTCCAAATGACTCCCTTATAAAATTCAACCAAAAGATCGCTAATAAATACAAGGCAGGGTTGGGCCTTTCCTATCTTGCAGCCTACACAAGTCCGGAAGAGATCAAAGCAAGTGTAAAGGAGTTTTACAATACCTATAAACTTCAGCCCGTTACGCCGTCCGACTTTGAGAAGACCATTGAATCTAATGTCGCTGCCGATGTGAGCTGGTTTTTTAAAACCTTTGTGAACACTGAAGAACGAATTGATTTTAAAATAAAAAAAGTTGTCAAAGCTGAAGACAGTCTGCGGGTTATTTTAAAGAACAAGACCGGGACCAACGTACCTATTTCACTTTTTGGGCTGCGAAACGATTCTGTGATCTCAAAATACTGGTTTTCTGATATAAGGGAATTGGATACGGTGCCTATTCCTAATCTTGCAGAGGACCGTCTGGTATTAAACTACGACCAGAAGATCCCCGAATTCAATCAACGAGATAACTGGAAATCCCTGAATGGTTTCCTTTCTAGCAATAAAAAATTAAAACTACAATTTCTGAAGGATTCTGAGAATCCGTATTACAATCAGATCTTTTATATGCCGGTGGCAGGATTCAACGTGTATGACGGTATCTCGCCCGGACTGCGCCTTACCAACAAAACCCTAATTGAAAGACCTTTTAGCTTCTCTTTTGCCCCTTCTTTTGCATTAAAAGAAAAAGCCCTGGTGGGGTTTGGAGGTTTTAATTATCGAAAATATCTCAGTAAGAGCGGGCTCTATGTTATGAATTTTAGTTTAAATGCCTCGAGTTTTCATTTTCAAACCAATTCGCGTTACAGCACCATTACTCCCTCCATAGGTCTGGGCTGGCGCCCGGATGATCTGATTTCAAATGAACGTAAATCTTTGGTGTTCAGACATGTGAATGTTCTAAGGGATATTGACCCTTCCTTAGATATTGAAACAGATCCGGATTACAGCGTATTTAATGTTAGATATAACCATTACCAAAACGGGATCATTAATTATTTCTCATGGTTTGCAGATGCACAGTATTCAGCAAATTTTTCTAAACTGGCGTTAAACTTTGAGTACCGCAAACTATTTGACAACAACAGACAATTAAACCTTCGCTTTTTTGCCGGAAAATTCCTTAGGAATGAAACCAATTCCGACTTTTTTAGCTTTGCGTTAGACCGCCCTACCGACTATTTATTTGATTATAATTACCTGGGGCGATCAGAGGAATCCGGAATTACCAGTCAGCAGATCATTATCGCAGAAGGGGGCTTTAAATCGCAATTGGATAATCCGTTTGCCAATGACTGGATCATCACAACCAATGCCAGTTTTAACCTATGGCGCTGGATAGAATTATACGGGGATCTTGGTTATGTAAAAAACCAAGGTTTCGATACGAGATTTGTGTACGATTCCGGGGTCAGACTAAACCTGGTAACCGATTACTTTGAGCTGTATTTTCCTCTTTACTCTAACAACGGTTGGGAAATTTCCCAACCTGGCTATGATGAAAAGATTCGGTTTGTTGTAACAATCAGCCCTAAAACACTTATTGGGTTATTTACCAGGAAATGGTTTTAGCATTTCATATTTCCCAAAAAACAAGGTGTTTATTTACAGACTTCGTATTAATAGAAAATTATAGTACAATTTATTGACAAATTGTTAATGAATATGCGCCGTTAGAGATTGTAAAAACCGCAAGTTTTTGATATTTTCGTAGAAAATTAAGTTACATGAACCCTAATTTGCAGACCAGTGAGGATATTTCTTTCGATGAATTCCGGAAGCAGATCCTGCAAGACTATGAAATAGCTGTTCTGAGCAGGGAATGTAGTATTTTAGGAAGACGCGAAGTACTTACCGGGAAAGCCAAGTTTGGGATTTTTGGAGACGGAAAGGAAGTTCCTCAGTTAGCAATGGCCAGGTCCTTTAAGGATGGTGATTTTAGGAGTGGCTATTACAGGGACCAAACCTTTATGATGGCTCTGGGATACCTGACCCCTAAAGCTTTTTTCCACGGATTATATGCAACCACAGATCTGGAGAAAGAGCCTATGAGTGCAGGAAGGCAAATGGGAGGCCATTTCGGCACCTTTAGCCTGAACGAGGATGGGAGCTGGAAGGATCTTGTAAAACAAAAGAACAGTAGTCCGGATATATCCCCTACTGCAGGTCAAATGCCCAGACTATTGGGATTGGCACAGGCTTCCAAGATATACCGCAATGTAGAGGGAATAGATTCCGAAAAGTTTTCAGACAAGGGTAATGAGGTTGCCTGGGGAACCATAGGAAATGCAAGCACCAGTGAAGGTCATTTTTTTGAAACCATCAATGCGGCGGGAGTACTGCAGGTACCCATGATCGTTAGTATTTGGGATGATGCCTATGGCATATCAGTTCCGGCTAAATACCAAACAACCAAGGAAAATATCTCGGAAATTCTAAAGGGATTTCAACGCAATGAAGCTGAAAAAGGGTACGAGATCCTCAAAGTAAAAGGGTGGGATTATACAGCCCTTATCCATGCATATGAAAATGCTTCGGATATAGCAAGAGAAGAACATGTACCTGTAATCATACACGTAACGGAACTAACACAACCCCAGGGCCACAGCACTTCAGGATCTCATGAGCGCTACAAGAGCGAGGAACGATTGGAATGGGAACGGGAGCACGACTGTAATAAGCGATTTAGAGAATGGGTCCTCTCTAATAAGATTGCAACTGAAGAGGAACTGGTTATCTTAGAAAAGAAGATCAAGAACGAGATCCGGATGGCACGTAAAGATGCGTGGAACGAGTTCCTCCAACCTCACAGAGAATCTAAAAAAGAGATTGTTCAATTGCTGGAAGCTGCGGCGCAGAGCAGTCCTAACAAATCCTTTATTACCAAAATAAAAAACGACCTTATTGCCATAGAGGAACCCTTAAAAAAAGATCTTATCTCCAATGCAAGGAAGGCCATGCGATATCTTTTGGGGGAAAATACCATGGAAAAACAGGCGTTAGCCCAATGGATAGATACCTTTATCCTTGAAATGCAGCCTCATTTTAGTTCTCATCTGCATAGTGAACTCCCGTCTAAAGCAACCAACATTAAAGAAATTAGCGCTAGCTATGAGGCTAAACCGGAAATGGTAGATGGAAGAATTATTCTTCGCGATAACTTTGACAGCCTTTTTGCTAAATATCCCGAGGTGTTAATCTTTGGGGAAGACAGTGGAGCCATTGGTGATGTAAATCAGGGATTGGAAGGCCTTCAAAAAAAATACGGAAAACTTCGGGTGGCCGATACCGGTATTCGGGAAACAACTATCATTGGACAGGGAATTGGACTTGCACTCAGGGGGCTCCGGCCAATTGCGGAAATACAATATCTGGATTATGTGATGTATTGCCTCCAAACGCTTAGTGATGATCTCGCCACCTTGTTATACAGAAGTGTAGGAAAACAAAAAGCACCATTGATTGTCCGAACCCGTGGACACCGTTTAGAAGGTATCTGGCATTCTGGCTCACAAATGGGAGGAATCATCAACTTGTTGCGCGGCATGTATGTCCTTGTACCAAGGAATATGACCAAAGCAGCAGGCTTTTATAATACCTTGTTAAAGAGCGATGAACCTGCCCTTGTTATCGAAAGCTTAAATGGTTACAGGCTTAAGGAACCTAAACCATCTAATCTCGGAGAACTTTGTACGCCTATTGGGAAGGTGGAAATAGTCAAAGAGGGGACAGATATAACAGTGGTTTCCTATGGTTCTACACTTAGAATCGTCATGGAGGTTGCCATTGAACTTAGAGAGGTAGGCATTAGTATTGAAGTTATAGATGCTCAGTCGTTGCTTCCTTTCGATCTTACCCAAGACGTATTGAAAAGCGTTAAAAAAACAAACCGTCTTTTAATTGTAGATGAAGATGTACCAGGAGGATGTGCAGCTTATCTTATGCAGCAGATCATTGAAAAACAAGGAGCCTATCAATTTCTGGATAGTGCCCCACAAACGCTGAGTGCTAAGGCTCACAGACCTGCCTATGCCACGGATGGAGATTATTTCTCCAAACCAAATGCAGAGGATATTTTTGAAAAAATATATCACATCATGCATGAGGTAAATCCTTCCGACTTCCCCAAATTAAGATAATTAAACAGTAGGTATACTAGTTACTTAAAGGGATTTAAATGGAAAGATAAAGCTCCATATTCCCATCTTACAATATCGTAGTTTCGCCGGGTATGGCTAATTTCTTCAGCTTTTAGCGTGCACAATTTCCTATATCCGATATTAACAAAAAGCATCCCGCTACAAAGCGGGATGCTTTTAATTAATAGTTAATTTTTAATTATTTCTTGTGGTTTCTTAATCTGGGGATTAACTGGATTCCCATCGGCATCGATCTCTATTATTGCGTCGAAACCTAATTCATCCAATTTACTGGCAATTTTTGCCATGTCCCCTACCATGAACCAGTTTACCTGGTCTGGTTTAACCACCTTTTTACTAACCTGGATAATATCATTTAGTGACAGATCCCGGACATTTTGATCATAGGTTTGGTAATAGTCATCATCTAGTCCATAGCGCACAATTTCTGTGACTGAATTATTAACCGCACTATTTGTTTCCCATTGCCCCGGTAATTTCAAAACCTGGTTGGTTTTTACTTTATCTAATTCGGCCTGGGTAGCAGGTTTTGTTGTGATAAACTGCGCTATTTCTTTTCTAAGTTCCAATACAGACTCTGCGGTTTTATCGGTTTGTACAGGAGCGTACATAATAAAAGGGCGTTCTGCCTTGGCTCCCAAAACAAATCCACCTGCCCCATAAGACCAGTGTTTGTCTTCTCTGAGGTTCATATTTATTCGAGAAGTAAAATCGCCCCCTAGGATACTTACCATTTGTTCCATGGCAATTTCAGAAATATCACCATATTTTTCAGTGAGGTGCCCGGCAATTATAACCGATTGTTGAGACTCCGGTCTGTTCATGAGATACAAGGTGTTTTTGGAATACACTTTAGGCTTTCCAAAAGTAATACTAGGCACATTTCCTTTTTTCCATTTCCCCAGTGAACTCTCTAGTTGTTTTTTTAATTCATCCATAGAGACATCACCTGTAACCACTAAGGTGGCGTTATTTGGTTTAACCCAGGTACTGTAAAAATTTTCAATATCGCCCTTTGTCAACGCAGCTACAGTTTCCTCGTAACCAGATCCTGTGTATGGATTGCTATAAGGATGCCCTTCACCATACATGTACTTATTCATTGCGCGCAGGGCCATAGAAATTGGTTGCGACTTTTCATTTTTGATAGTATTTATTTGCTCTGTTTGCAATCGTTCAAATTCACTTTGTGGAAAGGCCGGATTAGTCAATACATCCGAAAACAGATCCAAACTAGCTGCCAGACTTGGTTTTAAGGTGTTTAAGTAAACACTGGAAATATCCTGATCTGAAAATGTAGATAAACTTGCCCCCAATAATTGAAGTTTCTCATTGATCTCTAAGGAGGTCATATTTTTGGTGCCCTCATCCAATAAGTTCATCGCCAGAGCGGCTGTACCGGGGCTAGACAAAAAGTCGGTCTTATAACCTGCATCTATCATCAGATTCATTACTACAGTAGGAACACCCTCCCTTTTTGCCAATACTACCTTCAGTCCGTTAGAAAGCGTTGCTCGTTCTAAGGTGGGGAATCTGGAACTCTTCGGTTCTGATAATTCCGGGAGTTTAGTTCGGTCTATAGAGGTTGTTACGCTTTTGTATTCTGGAAATGGGTAACAAACCAGTTGATGTTTTCCTTTAGTAAGCCACTTCTGGGCAGTAGCTTTTAGATCTGATATAGTTGCCTCCTCAACATACTTCAACACTGTTTTGTAATAACCGGCATCACCAAAATAAGTTTCATTAGACGCCAATATATCCGAAACGCCCCCAAAACCACCAATCCGTTCCAAACCTTTAATAAAGCTTGAAAAATAGGAAGCTTTGGCCCTTCTTAATTCGGCCTCAGTGGGTCCGTTTTCTATCAACGCATTAATCTCTGCTAATAATACGGACGTTACTTCTTCCACATCTCCCCCAGGCTTCACGTCTGCATAGGCAATAAATGCGCTTGCTATTTCCTGCGAATATTGAAAAGAAACAACACTGCTGGCAATTTGATCCTCATATACCATCTTATTATATAACCTGCTATTTTTCCCCGTGGACAGGATGGATGAAATAAGATCAAAATAAACATCTTCCTTATCCCCAAATTGAGGGGTATTCCAGGCAAATAAAACACGAGTTTCAGGAACCCGATCCTGATACACCTGATAGGTATCAGTAGGGTGAACAGGAATATTAATTTCCTGACGTTCTATCGTTGGGCCGGAGGGAATATCACCAAAATACTGTAATACCTTTTGGTAGACTTCCTGTGGCTTAATATCTCCTGCGACGGCTACTACAGCATTTGCTGCCCCATAGTACGATTTAAACCACTCCTGTACATCTTCTAAAGAAGCAGCATTCAAATCTTCCATTTCGCCAATTACCGTCCATGAATAAGGATGCCCTTTCGGGAACATTGCTTTTGTCAGGTAATCATACTGCTTCCCATAAGGCTGATTCTCTCCTTGTCTTTTTTCGTTCTGAACAACGCCTCGTTGCTCATCTAGCTTTGCCTGATCTATAGCACCCAATAAGTGGCCCATGCGATCCGATTCAAGAAATAAAACCTGGTCCAAAGCAGATACCGGAACGTTTTGGAAATAGTTGGTACGGTCAGAGTTGGTTGTTCCATTAAGATCCGTGCCACCAATACGCTCTAGTGCCTGGAAATAATCATCATTGTAATTTTCACTTCCGTTAAACATTAGATGTTCGAATAAATGTGCAAAACCGCTCTTACCTGGTTTTTCATTTTTTGACCCCACATGATACCACACATTAACCGCCGCTATAGGGGCCTTGTGGTCCTCATGTACTAGCAGCGTGAGGCCATTGGGTAACACAAATCGCTCATAGGCGATTTCAATGTCACTGGCTTTAAATTCAAAATTCTGAGCTTGTTGTTTTTGTGAGAAACAAACAAGTAAAATAAGGAAGAGGGATAGTTTTCTCATGGTCTTGTTCATATTATTTAAACATTATTATTATTACTAAATATACGTGCTAAGCTTCAGAAAAACAAAGTATAAATAGATCTAAGTAGTCTATATGAAAGCTTTAGGAATCTAAAAATTTATTCTAAGTTTATAGCAAACCCTAGAATCTGTTAAAGGATGGAGATTGAGGCTTTGTTAAACACATATTTTTCCCTGAAAAAATGCACAATTATTCCCTTGGAAGGATATGCAAGTGTAAATTACAAAGTGCTTTCAACGCAAGGGCGGTTCGTGCTAAAAATATACGACAATACACCCCGGGTGATCGGGGAGATACTCGCCGAAGATGAGGTACTACTTTCACTTCAGAAACTAAGTCCCTATGACATACCAAACAGAATTCCAACCAAGGAAGGTAATGCATATATTACCACTAACGATCATCTCTACAGGCTGTTGACCTTTGTAGAGGGCGACTTTTTGGGTGATGTAGCCCATACTCCTGCCCTATTGTCATCTCTTGGTCAATTCCTGGGACTTTTGGACAAAAAACTGCTCCTTAAAGAGATTGATTCCTATAAGGCTAAAGAACTTTTGTGGGACCTAAAACACCTGCAAAAAAATTATTCCCTCCGTTCTTATATACCTGATATACGCGATCGTAATCTTGTTGAGTATTTCTTTTTACAATATAATGAACACATACAGCCACATAGATATACGCTTAGGCAAAGTCTTGTTCATAATGATGCCAATGACTGGAATGTATTGACCAATGGCAAAAAGGTGTCAGGTATAATAGACTTTGGTGATATGTGCCACACATGGTTGGTTGCAGAGATTGCGGTGGCACTGACCTATGTAATGATGAATAAGGAAGATCCTCTTAAAGCTGCTACGCAGGTGTTAAAAGCGTATCACAAAGAGCTCCCGTTAACCCCCCTTGAATGCGATTGTCTCTATTATCTGATAGCAGCCAGACTCTGTATAAGTGTTTGTAATTCTGCACACAGCAAGCATCAAAAGCCAGATTCTACCTATATAACCATCAGTGAAAAGGGCGCCTGGAAATTGCTATACACCCTGATTACTATAAATCCTATACGAGCAAGAAATTGTTTTCGCACAGCCTGTTCACATCCAACCCTGTTTGCACAAAATGAAAAAGTTCTTCGGGAGAATCGGGCGAAACACTTTGGAAAGAACCTTTCGCTCACCTATTCGGACCCTATCCATATGACTGGAGCTGCCTTTCAATATATGTATGATGCTCAAGGGAATACGTTTTTAGATGCCTACAATAATATTATGATCGCGGGGCATTGTCATCCGATGGTAGTTAGAGCAGGGCAATATGCCATGTCCCAACTGAATACAAATACACGGTATTTATATGATCAACTAGAACAGTATAGTACGGCACTATTAAAGAGATTCCCTCCTTCGTTAAACAAGGTGATTTTTGTGAATTCCGGAAGTGAAGCCAGTGACCTTGCCATAAAAATGGCAAAACAGCATACCAAAAAAAAGAAGGTTATGGTACTGGAACACGGGTATCACGGACATACAAACACGGGGACACAGATCAGTGCGTATAAATACCAGTCGGCAACGGGTATTGGTAAACCCATGGATACCTTAGAAACCCCTTTGCCAAAAGTATATGGATCAAATCTAGAGGATGATGGTGCTGCCGGGCGATTATTTGCCCGTAAAGCGAATGAACAGATTGATGCAAACTACGGAGAAATTGCTGCTTTTATAGCGGAACCAATAGTAGGCTGCGGAGGGCAGGTGCCATTAGCTCAAGGATATCTCGGGGCCGTGTACCCAAAGATCCGGGAACAAGGCGGACTCTGCATAAGTGATGAAGTGCAGGTGGGATTTGGAAGATTGGGGGATGTTTTTTGGGGGTATGAACTTTATAATGTGATTCCTGATATAGTGATAATCGGTAAACCTATGGGAAATGGGCATCCAATGGGAGCGGTAGTGACTACTGAAGAAGTGATGAACTCCTTTGAACAAGGTCCGGAATTCTTTAGCTCATTTGGAGGTAACCCGGTGTCTTGTGCCATTGGATTTTCGGTGTTAAAAGTGTTGGAAACAGAGGAGCTGATGAACCATGCAAAAACAACCGGTATGTATCTTAAACATACTTTAGGTCTGCTTCAAAAATCGCATCCTGTTATCGGAGACGTTAGAGGATATGGGTTATTCCTGGGGGTGGAACTAAATACCTCAGAGGGAAAACCACATACCAAGCTTGCCTCCATACTTAAAAACAGATTGCGAGATGATCATATTTTGGTCAGCACGGACGGACCCTATGAAAATGTCATAAAAATAAAACCTCCTTTAGCTTTCAATAGGGAGAATTGCGATGAATTGGTTTCAAAAATGGGCACAATTCTCTCAGAAAATACAGATTATCTATAAAAAAACTTTACATTTATTTAACATAACCCCAGATTAAGCATGAAAAACAATCTTACATATAATATTGGCCTCGCATTTTTAAGAATTACCGCTTCTGCATTGATGATGACACACGGCATCCCTAAATTTCAAAAACTTCTTGCAGGAGATTTAGAATTTGGTGATCCGCTTGGTATTGGGGGTGGACCCTCGCTCTTTCTTGCTATTATTGGAGAATTCATTTGCCCAATTTTAGTTATAATAGGATTCAAAACCAGATGGGCAGCTGCTCCAACTGCCATCACAATGGCTGTTGCAGCTTTTATTGTGCATGGGGCAGATCCTTACAGTGTGAAAGAAAAGGCCTTACTATTTCTGATTTTGTTTGTGACGATCATCCTTCTGGGACCCGGAAAATTCAGTATTGATAAAAAGTAATCAGTTACATTATCTTCATCAATAATTCCTTCAGCAAGTCGGATTGAGACATGTTGGAAGAACCGACCCCTTTTCCTTTGAGGTCCATTTCTCGTAATGATGAGATGACCCTACTCGACTTTTTCATGGAATAGTTCCTGGCAGCAATTTGAAATTCGTCTACAAAATAGGGATTGATCCTTAAGGCGCTTGCCACATTTCTGGCAGAGTGGTCTTGCAACCCGTGATATTGGAGAAGTTGAGAGAAGAAGGTATGCAAGAGAGAAACAGTGACCACAAACGGATTCTCCTTGGGGTTTTGTGAAAAGTAGTTGATGATCCTGGCGGCTTTCATAACATCCTTTTCACCTATGGCTTTCTTTAGTTCAAAATTATTGTAATCCTTGCTTATTCCGATATGTTTTTCAATGATCTCCGGAGTGATCTCCGTATTGGTTGGCAGCACTACTTCCAACTTTTCCAATTCGTTATGAATTCTGCTAAGATCAGTTCCCAAGAATTCTACTAGAAGTATAGAAGCCTTATGTGATATTGAAAATCCTTTGTTTTTAAGCATCTTTCTGATCCAATCCGATACCTGATTCTCGTATAATTTTTTACTCTCAAAAACAACCCCATTAGGTGCCTTTAATACTTTGTGGAGTTTTTTCCTTTTGTCTAGCTTTTTGTATTTGTAACAGATCACCAGCACGGTGGAAGGCTGAGGGTGCTCGGCATAGGTTGCCAGTTGTTCTATGGTGCGTGATAAGTGTTGTGCTTCTTTTACGATAACCACCTGTCTTTCTGACATCATGGGATATCTTTTCGCATTCGAAACAATATCGTCTATTGAAACATCTTTCCCGTAAAGGGTCATTTGATTAAATCCCTTTTCCTCTTCGGAAAGCAAGTTTTTTCCGATGTATTCCGCTATGCGATCTATGTAATACCCTTCTTCACCCATTAAAAAGTAAATAGGCTTAACATCTCCTTTTCTAATCTCATCAATAAGCTTCTTTACTTCGTCCATCAAAAAAAATTCATCAAATTTGTGGAATGGAAAATTTAAATTTTCCCGGCTATAGTTTCAGATTCAAAAATAGCGAAAATAAACGCCTTATTTTTGATGTGATTCGCAAAAAGTTTGTTGTCTATCAACCGGAAGAATGGGTTAGACAGCACGTGGTTAAGTACCTTACCTTTGATAAAAAATATCCCCATAGCCATATAAATGTTGAAAAGCAATTAATTATTAATTCACTCCGGAAACGATACGATATTGTGGTGTACAATCCGGATGGTTCCATTCAGGTCCTTGTAGAATGCAAAGCTCCCACAATTAAGATTACAAAAAAGGTTTTCGATCAGATAGCAAGCTATAATATGGACCTCAGAGCCAATTATCTGATGGTTACTAACGGGCTGGATCACTTTTTTTGTCGAATGGACTATGATAGATCTGCGTATACTTTTCTCAAGGAATTACCAACTTTTAGCGAAGATCGCAGGATTCTGTAATAGACAGGACACACAAAGTGCATTTCTAAATTATTTCTTTACTTTGTGCCCTTGCAAAAAACCTATTGTTTAAGCTCTAAAATCAGGGTATCCATAGATGTTAAAAATAGCTATTGTAGTACTGAATTGGAACGGTGAGGCCCTTTTGGAACAATATCTCCCCTCAGTACTTGAATATTCTGAGGGAGCCTCTGTAATATTGGCAGATAATGCATCTACAGACGGCTCTATAGCTTTTGTGAAAAAAAACTTCCCTGAAATTACCATTATTCAGAACAAACAAAATGGCGGATTCGCCAAAGGGTATAATGATGCCCTGGCACATGTAGATGCTGATATCTATTGCCTGTTAAATTCGGATGTGGAGGTCACCCCACAATGGCTAACGCCCATATGCCAGATGTTTGAAGCACATCCTGAAGCGGCCATCATTCAACCAAAAATATTGGACCTGTTACAACCAGATCGTTTCGAATATGCAGGGGCAGCTGGCGGTTTTATAGATCAACTTGGATATCCGTTTTGCAGGGGCCGTATTTTTCAATCGCTAGAAAAGGACCATGGGCAATACAATGACATCAGGGAAATCTTTTGGGCCACTGGCGCATGTATGTTTATCCGCAAGAAGGTCTATCACGATCTAGGTGGCTTCGATGAGGATTATTTTGCGCATCAGGAAGAAGTGGATCTTTGTTGGCGGGCGCAAAACAGGGGATACAAGGTCTTTTATGTTGGAACTTCTGAAGTATTGCATTTAGGAGGCTCCACCCTCAGCAATATGAACCCAAAGAAGACCTATCTTAATTTTAGAAATTCGCTCTTCTCCATAACAAAGAATCTTCCAAGGAAGAAAGCGCTTGTTCTTATATTGTTCCGCTTACTTTTAGACGGTATCGCAGCGCTGAGATTCCTATTGCAAGGTAAGGGGAAACACACCTTTGCAGTTATCAGGGCACATTTTAGCTATTACAGGCAGTTTCGCAAGATGTATCACAAAAGGGAAAAAGCCTCATTTACTGAAAAATACTACACTACAACGTCCATTGTATGGTCTCACTACGTATATAGGGTGAAGGATTTTAACAATTTAATAAAAGATTAACAATTATCGTAAATAAGCGTGTGGACGATTGTATAATTTTGTCCTGAAATTGCAATAAAACCTAACGCTAACAGCAATTTAAAAAATAAAAATAACACAGATATGAAAAAAATATTATTAGGAAGTTTAGGGATAATGATTTTATTATCCTCTTGTGTGTCTCAGAAAAAATACGCGGAACTAGAAACAAAACAAAAGGAAACTCAGGATCTTCTGAATTCTGCAACAGTGAAATTAAATAGCTGTTTAGAAGAAAAAGCAACTGCTACTGCGCGTTTAAATACCCTTGAAGATCAAAATGCCTTTTTGAAAGCTAATAATCAGGAATTGATCAACAACATGGGGAATCTTACAACTTTAACTACAAAAGGTGCTGAGAACCTTGAAAAGTCTTTAGAAAGTCTTCAGGAAAAAGACCTTACTATTCGCAAATTACAGGACGCCATTACCAGAAGAGATTCTGTGAACTTGTCTCTTGTACAGAGTCTAAAAGGAGTTCTTGGAAACTTGGATGACAGTGATATTCAGATCAGTGTTGAAAAAGGAGTTGTTTTTGTATCTATCTCCGATAAGTTACTTTTCAGTTCTGGAAGTTACAACGTAACCAACCAGGCAAAAGAAGTTCTTGGAAAAGTTGCGAAAGTGGTTAATAACAAGCCCGACTTTGAGTTTATGGTTGAAGGCCATACCGATAATGTACCTTACAGTAGCGGTGTCTTATTAGACAACTGGGATTTGAGTGCTAAGCGTGCCACTTCCATTGTACGTATCCTACAGAACGATTTTAAAGTAGACCCTGCTCGTATGACAGCTGCAGCACGTAGTTACTATGTGCCTTTAATGAGCAATGACACAGCCGCAGACCGTGCTAAGAACAGAAGAACAAGAATTGTAGTATTACCTAAACTAGATCAGTTTTACAGCATGATTGAAGAAGGTATGAAAGATCCTGCTATCAACAAGTAAGAAATTTCATTACAGTATATTAAACCGCGAGAAATCTCGCGGTTTTTTTGTTTACAGAATATCCAAACTCCCTTTACCCTCGCGAAGAACAATAGGCTCAGAATCGGAAAGATCTATTATAGTAGATGGGACATTATGACCGTAACCCCCATCAATAACTATATCTACCAGGTTCTGCCATTTTTCATAGATGAGTTCCGGATCTGTGGTGTATTCAATCACTTCATCTTCATCACGGATTGAGGTAGAGATAATGGGGTTTCCTAATGATTCCACAATGGCCCTGGCTATATTGTTGTCTGGGACCCGTATCCCAACAGTTTTTTTCTTTTTAAAATCTTTAGGCAGATTGTTATTTCCAGGTAAAATAAAAGTATATGGTCCTGGTAATGCACGCTTCAGGATCTTAAAGGTAGGTGTGTCTATTTGCCTAACATAGTCAGACAAATTACTTAGATCTGCACAGACAAAGGACCAATTGGCCTTATCTAACTTTACACCCTTGATTCTGGCGATCTTTTCCAGTGCTTTAGTCTTAGTGATATCGCAACCAAGTCCGTATACGGTATCTGTGGGATAAATGATCAGCCCCCCTTTGCGCAATACCTCCACTACCCTTTTAATTTCTCTGGGATTGGGATTTTCATTATATATTTTAATAAACTCTGCCATGATCCCTCTTAAGATAATACTTCTAATTTTGCGAACCTGAGAAGTAATTTTTTTACATCTCCTTTTTCAAAGAGTATCTCTGCCTTTTTGTCGTTTCCTGCTCCTTCTATTTTAAGCACTTTTCCCTTTCCAAATCTACTGTGATTTACATGTGTTCCTACTGCTAAATCAAGGATCACAGAAGGGTCGCTTACATTGGGGGCACCAAGTTCGGGCCTAATTTTTCGAAGTCGTCTCAATTGATCCTGCGTTGGTTTCCCCACACTGGGTGGCGCTCCATTGGAGGGCTTTTGCTGTCGAAGCCTGCTTTTATCTACTTCCCCGAATATATCTGAATCTATCAGTGGCTTAAATCTGTAGGTGTCTATAGGAGTGAGATTGTCTATATATTTTTCATCGATTTCCTCCAAAAACCTGCTCGGTTCCGCATCGATCAATTTACCCCAGCGATATCTATTTTGGGTATAGGTGAGATACGCCTGCTTTTCCGCTCTGGTCAGGGCTACATAAAATAATCTTCGCTCTTCTTCCAATTCACTTCGGGTATTCATACTCATGGCCGAAGGAAACAGATCCTCTTCCATTCCAACAATATAGACATATGGAAATTCCAGACCCTTTGCCAAATGTATGGTCATTAGGGCCACACGGTCATCATCACCTGTATCTTTATCAAGGTCGGTAGCCAGGGCTACATCTTCCAGAAATTCAGTGATATCTCCCTTAGCATCTGCTAACTCTTTTTGACCTTCTACAAAATCCTTAATTCCATTCAACAATTCCTCAATATTCTCCATACGGGCAATCCCCTCTGGCGTTCCGTCTTTTTTAAATTCTAACAGTATCCCTGTTTTCTTAGCTACGTGCTCTGCCAGAGTAAACGCGTCCGCACCTTGATTCATGATTTGGAAGCTTTTGATCATGGTAATAAAATCCTCCAGTTTTCTGCGGGTTCCGGAGTTGATCTTTAGGTCTATCCTCTCCAGATTTTCTATGACCTCAAAAATAGATTTTCCGTAATGATTTGCCGCTACTGTTAACCGATCTATAGTGGTCTGTCCTATTCCCCTTGCAGGGAAATTGATAATTCGTTTAAGGGCTTCTTCGTCCTTGGGATTGATCACCAGGCGTAAATATGATAATAGATCCTTGATCTCCTTCCGTTGGTAAAAGGAGAGTCCGCCATAGATTCTGTAGGGAATATCTCTTTTGCGCAACGCATCTTCAATGGCTCTGGACTGGGAGTTGGTTCGGTACAGAACTGCAAAATGCCCATTGGGTAATTGGTGCTGCATTCTGTTCTCAAAAATAGAGCCGGCAACAAATCTCCCCTCTTCCGCATCTGTGACACTGCGGTGTAATCTTATTTTTGAGCCTTCATCATTGTCTGTCCAAACTACTTTTTCTAGTTGATTTTTATTTTTGGCGATGATGGCATTAGCCGCATTCACAATATTCTTGGTAGAGCGGTAATTCTGTTCTAATCTGTATAGGGCCACATCGTCATAGTCTCGTTGAAAATTCAAGATATTGGTAATATTGGCTCCCCGAAAAGAATAGATGCTCTGGGCATCGTCTCCAACCACACAGATGTTCTGATACCGGTCTGAAAGTGCCTTTACAATCAGATATTGGGAATGATTTGTATCCTGATACTCATCTACCAGGATATACCTGAACCTATCCTGATATTTCAGCAATACTTCGGGAAAACGGGTCAGTAGTTCATTGGTACGCAGTAAGAGGTCATCAAAGTCCATCGCCCCTGCCTTAAAACACCGATCTACATAATTCTTATAAATATCGCCCAGTCGTGGTCTTTTCGCCATGGCATCGGCCTCAACAAGTTCCGGATTCTGGAAATAAGCCTTTACGGTAATAAGGCTGTTTTTATAAGAGGAAATCCTGTTCTGAATCTGTTTGTATTTATATATATCCTTATCGAGCCCCATTTCCTTGATGATAGAGGCGATCAGGCGTTGAGAATCCTGGGTGTCATAAATCGTAAAATTACTCGGAAAGCCCAGTTTATCACCGTCGTACCGCAAAAGTCGCGCAAACACGGAATGGAAAGTACCCATCCATAAATTCTTAGTTTCAGCGGTACCTACCAGGTCGGCAATACGTTTTTTCATTTCTCTGGCCGCCTTATTGGTAAAGGTTAAGGCGAGAATATTGAAAGCATCCACATCCTGAGCCATAAGATGAGCTATCCTATAGGTTAAGACGCGGGTCTTCCCGGAACCTGCCCCGGCTATCACCATTAAAGGGCCGTCCTTATGCACTACCGGCGCCCGTTGCGCTTCATTTAATTCATCTAAAAAGTGTTTCAAGAAATAGCTTGTTTAGAAGCGGGAAGTTAGCCATTATTCGCGGGTTGCTAAAACCTCGAATTTATTAATTATAAACAATGACTTCCTATTTTATTCAATTTGAATATCTTTAGCGTTGATTCAATTTTATGGGACCAAAACCTTTTTTTATCTCCTTCCTATGTTTATTTCTGTGCAGCAGTGGAGGGATGGCCCAGATCAAGGCAGCCGGACCTGTTATTAAAGATTATGGTGCGGTCTGGAGTATAGAGAATCCTGATTACAAAACCTCTTTGGATAGTCCGTTAAAAGTGGTTTTCGATATCATGAATAGTCCCGATTCCCCTGATGCTCTTAATGCAAGCATAGAAACCGCCGCTCGTTTTCTCAATATGCATGCACAAGCAGGGGTACCTATAGAAAATTTAAAGGTAGCGCTGGTAGTGCACAACAAAGCGTCTAAAGATATCTGTATCAGTGCCGCCTATCAACGGCGATATGGAATTATCAATCCTAATGAACAGCTGGTAAAAGACCTGTTAGATGCCGGTGCCGAAATTATATTTTGCGGGCAATCTTCCCTGTCCCGTGGATTTCCCATATCTGAAACCATAGACGGGGTACAGCTTGGATTATCTGCCATGACCGCATTGATTCAATTACAAAACCAAGGATATCAATTAATAAAATTTTAAATACTAACTATGAAAAAAGTAACATTCCTATTTGCCTGCAGCCTTTTGGCTATTACAGGATATTCACAAGGAAGCTCTCTGGATAAAGCGTATACAGATGTTGAGAAGAAAGTAGTTGAATGGCGCAGGGACATCCACCAACATCCGGAACTGTCTAACAGAGAATTTAAGACCGCCGAAAAAATAGCGGCGCATCTTAGATCGCTTGGAATAGAAGTAACCACGGGCGTTGCCCATACCGGTGTTGTAGGTATTCTCAAAGGAGACAAACCGGGCAAAACAGTAGCCCTGCGTGCAGATATTGATGCCTTACCGGTATATGAGCGCAATGACCTGCCCTTCAAATCTACCGTTACTTCCGAATTCCTAGGAGAAAAAGTGGGGGTAATGCACGCCTGCGGGCACGACACGCATACAGCCATTCTGATGGGGGTTGCAGAAGTGATGTCCAAGAATAAAGACAAGATTAAAGGCACTGTAAAATTTATTTTTCAACCTGCTGAAGAAGGTCCGCCACCCGGTGAAGAAGGCGGGGCCCTCTTAATGGTAAAAGAAGGAGTGTTAAAAAATCCGGATGTGGATGCCATCTTTGGGCTGCATATTAACTCTCAAACTCCGGTAGGTGTTATCCGGTATAAATCCGGGGGAGCCATGGCTGCAGCACAATCCTTTACCATTATTGTAAAAGGGAAACAAAGTCATGGGTCACAACCATGGTCGGGAGTAGACCCTATATTGATCAGTGCAAAGATCATTGATGGCCTGCAAACCATTATTAGCCGGGAAACAGAACTAACCAAAGAAGCGGCGGTCATTACGGTAGGTAAGATAAAAAGTGGGGTGCGTTCTAATATCATTCCAGAAAGTGCCGAAATGATCGGAACCATTCGTACGTTGGATTATGACATGAAAGACAAACTGAATCAAAGGATGATGGAAATGGTACCCATGATCGCAAAAGCATACGGTGGGGAAGCTACTATTGAGATACTGGATGCCACAGATATCACTTATAACGATCCTGATCTGACTGCCTCTATGGTACCAACCTTACAAAGGGTCACAGGAGAAGGTAATTTACAAATTCACAAAGCGATCACCGGAGCCGAAGATTTTTCATATTTTCAACGAGAAGTTCCCGGATTTTTCTTCTTCCTTGGAGGTATGACCCCCGGTAATACAGAATCTTTTCCACATCATACGCCCGACTTTCAAATTGATGACAGTGGTTTGCTACTAGGGGTAAAAGCGCTTACAGAACTAAGTTTAGATTATTTAAACAAATCATAATATGAAGAAAAATCAACTAAGAATGAAGAGGAATACATGTGTTGGTCTCCTGGCAATGCTCTTTCTATCTGGTATCGGATGGGCACAAAACAAAAAAGAATTAATTCTGAAAGTAGATGAGTTGCAGATGGAGGTGCAGGAAACACAGGCTGCACTTTCAGCCAGTAAACAAGAAGCTGCCCGGTACAAGGCCGAAATGGACGCCGTTAATTACCAATTGGAAGAGCTAAAGACCACAAACGCCTCACTGCTGCAGAATCTTACAAATTTCACAGAGCTTTCCAGTAAAAAAACAGATAATATCAGCAAATCATTAGAAACGCTTCGCACAAAGGAAAACCAATTAAAAACCATCAATGATGCCTTAACGCGCATGGATTCTGTGACACTCGCCTTACTGACATCTTTTAAAAATGGTATGGGTAACGATGCTAAAACCGGACTCAACAATGGAGCGGTTACCGTGGTCCTGGACAATAGCTTTCTTTTCAATGAGGTGGATAAGAACTATACAGTTGTAGAGAATGCCATCCCTGTACTGGAAAAAATAGCGAAGGTCCTCAAAGAACAGCCTACATTAAAAATATTGGTGGAAACCAATAGCAATGCACTGGAATTTAAAGCTTTAAAACTAACTGATAATTGGGATCTAAGTGCATTACAAGCCGCTGCTGTAGTGAGGGTTTTGACAGAAACCTTTGCCATAGCGCCAGAACGTATGCAGGCCATTGGAAAGAGCGAATATGGTTTTGATGGTATAGAAACCAACACTAAAATTAGAATTCAACCTCCTTATGAAGGCTTCTATAAAACTTTAAAAGAGATGATGAAATAGGAGGCATTAGAAATGCAAAAGGCTACAGGGAGGCTGTTCTTTATGTATACTTTTTAAGAAATCTATGCGTTGTAGTTTCGTAAATACAACTAAATACCAAACATCATGACCGGAGACGGAATCTTTCAATTATTTGGCTTTTTATTACCGGCAGTGGTCACAGGGGCCGTCGCATTTTATTTTTTCAGGCTTCATACCAAAAACGAAGAAGGCAGGAGACGTTATTTACTCCATAAAGACTCTCAAAAAAACACGTTACCCATAAGATTACAGGCCTATGAACGGATGGCCCTTTTCCTGGAAAGAATTTCTATTCCCAACCTGGTAGTGCGGGTAGCTCCAAAATCTGCAGACAAGGCAGACTACGAGAACCTCTTGATCAAAAATATAGAGAATGAATACGAGCATAATCTTTCACAACAGATCTATATGAGTGATGAATGCTGGAATGTAATTAAAGCCTCTAAAAGTGCTACTATTCAGGCTATTAGGCGAGCAGGAATGAGCGAATCCGATTCTTCCGATAAGCTAAGGGAGGATATTCTGAATCAAACCATGGATATGCAATCCCCTTCTGCTACTGCACTGGCCTATGTAAAAAGGGAAATAGGCGAACTCTGGTAAAACAACTATTCCAGATCCATCTGTAACTGGCTATGCTGATGACTTTTCATTTCGGCATACTGAAAACCACTTTCCCACCATGCGGTCATCTTATCTTTTTCGAAAATCAGGGAATTGGTAGTTAGCACCGTAGGGGTATAATACAAGTTAATGATGGCATCGTTATTGTTGGCTACAAATTTGCCAATGCGGATGTTCTGTCGTTCTATCCTGTCTAGCATAAAAGCGAACATATTGGTCAAGAGGGAAAATGCATTTCGGGAAGGCATCCTGTTAAAATGGGTGGTTTCAGTATGAAGGATGATGGCATCCACCACTGTGGCACCCCTCTTTACAGCCTCTTCTATAGGTACCATGCTCCCCAATCCTCCATCGGCATACTCGCATCCTTCTTTCCGCACTAGACTCATAAAGGGGGTGTAATTACATGAGATCCAGATCCATTCGCAAAAATCATCGTATTCAAAGTCGTTGATCGACTTGTATTCGATCTGATTTAGCGAAAGGTTTGAGACGGTTACCACAATATCCTTAGGGCCTTTTTTAAGGATCTCAAACTCTTCAGGGGTAATGGTGTTTCGAATTAGCGTTAAGAGATTGTTACTTTCCCCAAAAGTCTTGCTCCCTCGATAAAAGTTTTTTAAAACATTCCAATGATCTATCCCAATACTGGAAATACCGTGTTTCTTTTGGATTGTAAAAGGGCAATTACTGAAGATACTCTCCTGGTTCACCGAAGTATAGACGTCTTTGATCTTCTGAATCTTCTGCAACGCAAGGTGGGTGATTAATAAACTTCCAGTGGAAGTCCCTAAAAAAAGATCGTACTCATGTTTTCCTTTCTCCATTAAATATTGAGCAACTCCACCTGCAAATGCTCCCTTACTTCCACCTCCCGATATGACGAGTGCTCTCATTTTTGCTTTAATTTTAAAGTAAGATACTGATATTCCTCACCTTTCAAAGATTTTAAAATTGACGAGAGCCGTTGTTTTTGTTCTGTATCATTGAGCAATTTATCTACAAGTCCCCGTGCAAATTTCCTAAACTGCCAGGCAGGGTGTATGGCAGCGTTGATAAGATCCTTAAGATTTTGATCAGAAAAAGGAAAAACCTCCCCTATCAGATTAAATGCAAGTCTTCTCACCTGCATTGGGTGATAAGATGCTGTATAATCAAATAATTCCTTTTGATAGTCAATCTTTTCATCCGCTGTTCCATAGTCTTTTGATAAGATAGCCAAAAGCAACCATAGCTGTCGGACGTTTTTATCTGAAAATCCAATTATATTTTTGGTCCTGTCCAAATAATTCGCCCGCTTGGCAGGATTATAAATCCAGAGCCTGTAGAGGGCATTTTCAATGGTCGTATAACTTTGGTCGGTTAATAATGATTCGTATTCTTCTATCAAAGATTCCGAAACAGACCCTGGTAATAGGGCCAGAGCCTGTCTTACCTTAAGATCGTTGCTATCGAATGCCTTTTTTAAAAAATCATCAGAAAGTGATTTATGGTACAGTGATATGAGGCGCGACCTGAATTCTGAAGAAGGTGTACCCTCCCAATAGCGATTTAATATAAGCTCGTTAGGTTGAGAGCTGGTCATTAATTCGCGTTGTAATTTAAGGAAGCTATCAATAGACAAACATTTCTTTCTCAAAGAAAGCAACACCTCTTCAAACTGAAAAAGCGTGTCTTGCAACCATTTCTTTTTAAAACTGCTTAAGTCCTGTAAGCTAACCTTTTCCATGATTTCTATCAACTGAGATACCGTGGCATTCTTGAATTGAAAGGTCGAAAAAAAGGTGCGTAGTGCCTGTTTAAATGCAGCCGCGCCAATTTGTTCCTCTAGCATATAGATGGCCAAGGCTCCCTTGTCATAAAAAGTGATGCTCCCTGCCTTGGGATCCAGGAGCGACTCCCCTGCCCCGTCTCTGGATAGTTCCTCCAGCGCCTTAGCCTTGTCAAAAAGAAGCCAATAGTAATAGTCGTTTCCAAAGTGTTCCTTTTCGGCCAAGGTCGCAAAATAAGTTGCAAAGCCCTCATGAAGCCAATGATTCGAGGCATCTACCTCCGTTACTGCATTCCCAAACCACTGATGGGCCAGTTCATGGGCATTCACATTCACATAATTGGTATCCGTAAAGGCTGTAGAATCGATAAGAAAAGAATCTGAAAAAATAGTGGTCCCGGTATTCTCCATCCCCGCATAGAGAAAGTCGCGCACCGGAAGTTGTTTATAGTTTTGCCAGGGATATGGAACTCCTATTTCATTCTCCAGAAAATCAAAGATCTCTATGGAGTATCTGTAGGTGGGTTCTAGAAGTAAGCTGTCTTTAGGATATATATAATTTGAAAGGCGAACTCCGGAGCTGGAATACAGTTCACTTACTTTGTATTTACCAACAGCAAAGGCCAGTAAATAACTACTCATGGGTTGTATCATGTCCCAATTCCATGTTTTAAGTCCGTCTTTTTGTTGCACGTCCTTTAATTTACCATTGGCAATTACTTCATAAGCGTCATCAACCGTAAGCGAAATATCGAATTCTACCTTTTCGTTCATATCATCAAAAGAGGGCACCCAGTGACTACTGTACTTCCCCTGTCCCTGGGTCCATATCTGTTCATTACCAGGAATGCTATCATTCCAGCCCAGAAAATACACGGCCTGTTTTGGGCTGCAACTGTAGGAGATCTCCACCCTGTATTCACGGTCCGTTTTAAGCTTCTTTTTCAATATCAAAAGGGTATCGTTATAGGAGTACTTAACATTTCTGCCATCTAAACGTACCTGCTCAATACGCATATTTCGTGCATCTATGGAAATTTCATTGGTCTTCTGATTTGTAATCAACAGATAGCCAACCTTACCTTCTATAGTC
>NZ_JBATLB010000031.1:0-4336 GCF_049669965.1 Muriicola sp.
ATGCCAGATCCATCGCCACCTCCAGCTGATATTCAGCTGCTGTTTTTATAAAACCTTTAAAATCTGCCTCTGTTCCCAATTCCGGATGGATGGATTTGTGGCCTCCCAGACGGGAGCCAATACCCCATGGCACTCCTGTATCTCCTTCCTGTGCCGCTGTAGCGTTATTTTTCCCTTTCCTGTTTACTTCCCCTATGGGATGTATAGGCGGCAAATAAACAGTGTCGAATCCCATGGCCGAAATTTTTGGCAACAGGCGTTCTGCATCTTTAAAAGTGCCGTGAGCCCCTTCCACACTAGCGGTTGAACGTGGAAAGAATTCATACCAGGTACTAAATCTGGCCTTTTCCCTATCTACATATACTTTTAACAGGGTGCTGGAATTGACCAGGGTCCTAAGGGGGTATTGTATAAAAAGCCTATGAAGTTTTTCCGATATAGCTTCCTTGACGGCAAGATTGTAGTTCCCGGGCTCTTCAAATGCGCTAATAAGCTGTTGTACGTACTCTTTCTCTTTTCCTTTGGTACTTTTTAAAAGGGGATTTAGGTATTGTACCCCATCCAGTAATTCACTGGTAACCGTTTGGTGATCCCTTAATTTAGCTTCTATTCCGTGTTGCCAATTCAGCGGGTTATCTACCCACGCTTCTACTTTATATTCGTAAAATCCCTGTTTACCTGCGGTAAAGCTTGCAGAATGCACATCATTCCCAAGATGCTCCATACGTACAGTTGAAAAAGACTTCTCACTTTCGTGTTTAAAGGCCACATCTGCCTGGATCACATCATGTCCGTCTCCCAGGACATCGGCTAAAACACTAATTGGCTCTCCTACAATTCGCTTTATAAAATAAGTACCGCATTCAAGTTGTGGACTCATATTTTCAATCACCACCCGCTCTTGTTTCATTGGCATACCTGGTTTCTTTGGTTTTGGTTAAAAATAGAAAATAATACCCAAAAGAATCTTCTTAATCATATAAATTTATGCCCTAGTATTAGGGATGATTTAAGATAATGCAATTTTTTGGAACGCTTTTTGTTTATGTATAAGCATATATTTAAAATCAAAACAAACTCCTACTTGAATATTGATGTTCAGGTAACATAAAAAGGTATTATTATGAAAAAAATGTCACTCTTTTTTAGCGCGCTAGCTGTAGTTTTTATGATCTCGTGTGAAGGCCCGGCCGGACCTCCCGGACCCCCCGGATTTGATGGTTTCGACGGCCAGGATGGAATTAATATTCTGGGTACGGTATTTGAGATTGAAGGTAGTTTTAATCAGGCGAATGATTATGCCTTGCTCTATGAATTTCCTACCACTGTGGAGGTTTTTGAATCGGATGTGGTATTGGTCTATATACTGTGGGACCAGGCCGAAGACGGTAATGGAGATCCTGTGGATATCTGGCGACTTCTTCCTCAAACCCGTTTATTGGACCAGGGCATCTTACAATACAATTTTGACCACACCTTTTTTGATGTCAGTGTTTTTCTTGAATCTGACTTCGATCTTGCAACTTTACAAACAGGAGATACAGACAATCAGGTGTTTAGAATTGCTGTACTCCCGGCAGCATACGGAACCACCGGTAAGCTCGATACTTCCAACATAGATGCAGTGATGCGGGCACTCAATGTCTCCGAGAACGAGGTACAAAGAGTCATTTTAAATTAGGGAAATACAAGTTTTAATCCCCTGTAGTTATTTACGGGGGATTTTTTATTGCCTATTTTTGAAAGGATAAAAGAAAATTAACGACTGGTTTAAAAAAATGTTATGAAAAAAATAATGCTTATCGGGATTTGCCTGCTGGCCATAAGTTGCAAAGGTGTTTCCCAGGAAAAGGAAAAGGAAGCGGAAAAGGAAATTGCTGAAAGCACCTATCCGATCTCAAAGACAGAAGCCGAATGGCGTGCCGAACTTACGGATATGCAATTCTATATACTGCGCAAAGCCGGCACCGAAAATCCTGGTTCCAGCGAATTGCTCAACATTAAAGAACCTGGCACCTATGTGTGTGCCGCCTGCAAAACTCCTCTCTTCAGCAGCGAACATAAATTTGATTCAGGAACCGGCTGGCCAAGTTTTGACAGCGCCATTGAAGGGAACGTAGCCTATGATGTAGACTATAAAATAGGCTATGAACGTACCGAGGAACACTGTGCCGTATGTGGAGGGCACCTTGGTCATGTTTTTAATGATGGCCCCAGTGATACCACCGGAAAACGTCATTGTATCAATGGTGCAGCCCTGGAGTTCATTCCCGTAAAATAAAATTTTATATCTCACTTTTCTTTTGGAATGGATGCAAAACTACCTTTTAGTTCTTGCGGTGAAATCTTTGCCATAAACTGACCATATAAATAAAAAACGTTTCGTTTTGGTTTTGTAACTTTGCCGTCTTAATACCACAGACTTACTTAAATAAAATTAGATGAGCACTTTCGATGTTATTGTTTTAGGGAGCGGACCCGGAGGATATGTAACCGCAATCAGGGCTTCACAATTGGGACTCAAAACGGCTATTATTGAAAAAGAAAGCCTTGGGGGTGTCTGCCTTAATTGGGGATGTATCCCTACAAAGGCCCTGTTAAAATCCGCACAAGTGTTCGATTATCTAAAACACGCTGGCGACTACGGACTAAAAGTGGAAGGAGCGGACAAGGACTTTGATGCCGTGGTACAACGAAGCAGAAATGTGGCCCAGGGGATGAGTAAAGGGGTACAGTTCCTGATGAAGAAGAATAAGATTGAAGTGATCAATGGCTTTGGAAAAGTTGTTGCAGGAAAAAAAGTAAAGGTGACCGGGGAAGACGGGAAAGAGACGGAGTACAGCGCTTCCCATATAATTATTGCTACGGGGGCCCGAAGCAGAGAGCTACCCAGCTTACCGCAAGATGGCAAAAAGATCATTTGCTACAGAAAAGCCATGACCCTGGAAAAACAACCGAAAAAGCTGGTAGTTGTAGGCAGTGGTGCCATTGGGATAGAATTTGCCTATTTCTACAATGCCATGGGTACTGAAGTAACGGTGGTAGAATTTTTGCCAAATATTGTACCGGTAGAAGACGAAGAGATCTCTAAACAACTAGAGCGAAGCTTTAAAAAATCGGGCATAAAGATCATGACCTCTTCGGAGGTTACCAAGGCTGATACGTCCGGAGAGGGCGTAAAAGTAACCGTGAAAACACCCAAAGGGGAAGAGATCATTGAAGCAGATGTAGTGCTCTCTGCGGTTGGCATCAAAACAAATATCGAAAACATCGGACTTGAAGAGGTAGGAATCGCGACGGAAAGGGACAAGATCCTGGTGAACGATTACTATCAAACAAATATTCCCGGTTATTACGCCATTGGAGATATAACGGCCGGGCCTGCTCTTGCCCATGTAGCCTCAGCTGAAGGCATCCTATGTGTGGAAAAGATTGCAGGGATGCATGTAGAACCCCTGGATTATGGGAACATTCCGGGTTGCACCTATTGCCTGCCCGAAATAGCCTCTGTAGGGCTCACTGAGAAACAGGCCATTGAGAAAGGCCTCGATATTAAAGTCGGGAAATTTCCTTTTTCTGCCAGCGGTAAGGCACAGGCTTCAGGTAATTCGGAAGGTTTTGTAAAAGTTATTTTTGATGCCAAATACGGGGAATGGCTGGGATGTCATATGATAGGAGCCGGCGTAACGGACATGATTGCGGAAGCGGTCCTTGGGCGTAAACTGGAAACTACCGGCCATGAGATCCTAAAGACCGTGCACCCCCACCCTACCATGAGCGAAGCGGTCATGGAAGCAGTAGCAGACGCCTACGGGGAAGTTATTCATTTATAATCTTTAAAATAATGCTGTTATCCATGCGCCTGTTGGCTATCCTTGAAGGGATTTCCTATTTACTGTTATTCGGTTTTAGCATGCCACTAAAATATTGGGCAGGAATCAGAGAGCCTAATATCTACATTGGGTATGTACATGGATTCCTATTTATAGCCTTTATTATTGGCGCTTTTGCATTTTGCCGGCAGCAAAAATGGGGTTGGAAGATATATACCAAATTTTTTATCGCCTCCCTCTTACCGTATGGCACCTTCTACATGGACGGGAAATATTTAAAACCATTAAGTAATTCTTAGTGAGTAGTTAAGTATGCCCTGGTTTGTAGTGGCCTAAAGGTTCTTTTGCAGCTCAAGGATTCGCTTTTGTTTCACGGGCTCCCGGTTCTTTTTAGCGAAAGTGGTGTGGTACTGGTGGTTTTGAAGAAAGGCAATTTGCTGTTTCAACCAGGAATCTTTAGAATCCACTAATTGAAATGCCTTTAGTTCCTGGTACAATTTATT
>NZ_JBATLB010000032.1:0-1734 GCF_049669965.1 Muriicola sp.
CTGGGCAACAGTTTTCAAGGGTATACTGGCCTTGATAGCTGCAAAATGCTCTTCAGGGATCTTATCTACCATATCGGTCATCGTAAATCCGGGGGCTATGGCGTTTGCGGTGATCCCGTATTTACCAAATTCGACCGTCCAGGTCTTAGACATAGCAATAACACCGGCCTTGGTGGCGGCATAATTGGTCTGCCCAAAATTTCCGCGGAGACCCACGTTCGATGCTGCGCTTACAATTCTCCCGTATTTCGCAGCCTTCATATAAGGAATTACCGCCTGAGTACACAGAAACACTCCTTTTAGGTTTACATCAATGACCGCGTCCCATTCTGCCTCACTCATTTTTTCCAACGTTCTGTCTCTTGTGATACCCGCATTATTGATAAGGATGTCTATTTTTCCATATTTTGAATGTACCTCACTAAACAACTGCTCAATGGCGGACTTATCCGTCACCGAAACCGAATGAAATTCTGCTTTCCCCCCGTCGGCGGTAATCCCTTCTGCCACTTCTTGCCCCTGTTCCAGGAGATCCAGTATGATCACCGTGGCTCCTTCTTTTGCAAAAAGTTCAGATATTGCCTGCCCGATGCCTCTTGCACCTCCGGTAACGATCGCAATTTTATCTTTTAGTCTCATCTTTCTTCAATTTTCGAGTTTATATCTTCACTACTAATTTGCCCATCACCTCTCTGTCTAGCATGGCTTGAAGCGCCTTTGAGGTATCCTTCAACTCATATACCTTGTGAATATGAGGTTTGAGCTTCCCCTCCTCCTGCCATTTTAGCAAGGTCATGGCATTCTGCATATTGCCCTTAGGATTCTTCATGGCAAAAGTCCCCCAAAAAACACCCACCAGAGATGCTCCCTTTAATAATGGGAGATTTAAGGGGATCTTAGGGATGTTCCCTGCTGCAAAGCCCACCACCAAATAGCGTCCTGCCCAGGCTATTCCTCTGAAGGCGGCTTCTGAATAATCTCCCCCCACAGGATCATATACAACATCCACACCAGTTCCATTGGTGAGCTCTTTGATGGCCAGCTTCAGATCTTCCTTGCTGTAATTTATTGTTAGGTCCGCACCATATTCACGACATAAAGCTAATTTCTCATCGGTAGAGGCAGCGGCAATTACCTTGGCACCCATCAACTTACCCAGCTCTACAGCCGCAAGTCCGACGCCCCCTGATGCCCCCAGCACCAGTAAGGTTTCACCCTCCTGAAGTTTTGCTCTATCCTTTAAGGCGTGATACGAGGTTCCATAGGCAATCATAAAGGAAGCCGCTATGGAAAAATCCATTTTCCCCGGCTTTTGGAAACAGGCATTTGCAGGAACCACTACTTCTTCTGCCAATGCACCAAAGGTCACAAAACCAAAAATAGCATCCCCAATAGCGAGGTGTTTTACCCCACTCCCAACGCTCTTTATGACCCCGGCAAAATCACTGCCTGGTGTAAAGGGTAATTCTGGCTTAAATTGGTACAATCCCTGAATGATTAAGGTGTCCGGATAATTAATACCACAGGCCTTCACCTGCACCACTACTTCATTGGCCTTTGGATGTAAGCTCTCCATTTCTTCCAATATCAGGGATGAAGGAGGTCCGTATGCCTTGCAGCGTATTGCTTTCATTTCTTATGATTCTTCAATTACTTTTAAAACCAGTTTACCCAGCTTCTCCCCGGAAAAGAGTCGGTTATAGGTTTACGGAAAATTATCAATACCCGTATAAA